>JBEBWH010000329.1:0-3899 GCA_040392305.1 Bradyrhizobium sp.
AAGTGACGCCTAATTTCGTCATGGCCGGGCCTGTCCCGGCCATCTCGACCATGACTGCACTGCGTCCTCAAGCGGGATGCGCGGATCAGGTCCGCGCATGACGATCTGGTCTGCGACGCAACCATCTCAACCTCCTCGGAGCATGTTTTGCCATGCGCGCCATTCCTTCCGCCTTGCAGGCGAAGCTCGACAGCGGCGTGACCACGCTGGCGCATTGCTGGAAGCTGACGCGGCGCGACGGCGTCGTGCTCGGCTTCACCGATCATGATGTCGATCTTGCGTTCGACGGCGTGACGTTCCGCGCCGGCACCGGCTTCACCGCGTCGGAGGCGACGAGCCGGTTCGATCTCGCCATCGACGGCTCGGAGATTTCCGGCGCGCTGTCGGACGACGCCTTGAGCGAGCACGATCTCGCCGGCGGGCGCTATGACGCAGCCGCGATCGAAAACTGGCTGGTCGATTTTTCCGACGCGAGCTTGCGCGTGCTCACCGCGCGCGGCACGCTCGGCGAGGTGCGGCGCGAGGGGCAGGCGTTTGGCGCCGAACTGCGCGGCCTCGCCGACGCGCTGGCGCAGGAAAGCGGGCGGCTCTACACCGCGCGCTGTGGCGCCGATCTCGGCGATCACCGCTGCAAGGTCGATCTCACGTCGCCCGCGTTGCGCGGCGCGGGCGTCGTCGTCGCGCTGGACGGCACCTCGCAATTCACCGCGAGCGGACTTGGCGGTTACGCCGACGGCTGGTTCAGCGCCGGACGATTGACATGGGAGAGCGGCGCCAATGCCGGGCTCGCGATGGAGGTCAAGATCCATCGCCACACCGGCGGCGCGGTGCGGCTGACGCTGTGGCAGGCGATGGCCGCGCCGGTCGCGCCGGGCGACGCCTTCACCGTCACCGCCGGATGCGACAAGCAGTTCTCCACCTGCCGCGAGCGCTTCGCCAACGCCGCCAATTTTCGCGGCTTCCCGCACATTCCCGGCAACGATTTCGTGCTGAGCTATCCGAGCCCGTCGAGCGCGCGTGGCGGCGGCCGGACCTTCGGCGGAGGGTTCGGCCGATGACGGAGATCACCATCACGCGCGCGGCCATCGTCGCCGAGGCGCGGAGCTGGATCGGCACGCGCTATCGCCATCAGGCGTCGGTGAAAGGGGTGGGCTGCGATTGCCTCGGCCTCGTGCGCGGCGTGTGGCGCGGCTGCGTCGGCGCGGAGCCGGAGCCGCCGCCGCCCTATGCGCCGGACTGGGCCGAGGCGGGCGGGCGCGAGGCGATGGCGGAGGCGGCGCTGCGCCATCTCGTGCCGGTCGCGCGCGAGGCGTTCGGCGCGGGCGACGTGCTGCTGTTTCGTTATCGCGACGGCTGCATCGCCAAGCATGTCGCCATCGCATCGAGCGCGACAACGATGATCCATGCGCATGACGGCGCGTCAGTCTGCGAAGTGACCATCGCGCCATGGTGGAGGCGGCGGCTCGCTTACGCCTTTTCGTTTCCGGGGGTGGTGTAGATGGCGGCGCTGGTTCTTTCCGTTGCGGGGGCGGCCGCGGGCGCGGTGTTCGGCCCGGTCGGCGCGATTGCCGGGCGGATCGCCGGCGCGGTGATCGGCAACATGGTCGACCGCGCCGTGTTCGGCGGTGGCGCGAAGGATGTCGAAGGGCCGCGACTGGCCGATCTCGATGTCATGGCCTCGACCGAGGGCGCGGCGATTGCGCGCGTCTATGGCCGCGCGCGGCTGTCGGGCCAGGTGATCTGGGCGACGCCGCTGGAGGAGGTGGTTTCGGTCGAGGACAATCCGGGCGGCGGCAAGGCGACCGCGATGGTCAGCGGCGGCGGGGGCGGAGGCGGCGGCACCAGCACGACCTATTCCTACTTCGCCAATTTCGCGGTGGGCCTGTGCGAAGGCCCGATCGGCCGCGTCGGCCGCATCTGGGCCGATGGCAAGCCGCTCGATCTCACGCGCTACAATTTCCGCGTCCATCGCGGCGACGAGACGCAGGCGGCGGACGAACTGATCGTGGCGCGTGAGGGCGCGGCCCATGCGCCGGCCTATCGCGGGCTCGCCTACATCGTGTTCGAGCGCATGGCGCTGGCCGATTTCGGCAATCGCATTCCGCAGCTCTCGTTCGAGATCGTCCGTCCGGTCGGCGAACTGGAGCGGATGGTGCGCGCGGTGACGCTGATCCCCGGCACCACCGAGTTCGGCTACGAGCCGTCCGAAGTGGTGCGGCAGATGGGGCCGGGGCAGTCCGCGCCGGAGAACCGTCACGTCGCCAGCGCGCGCTCCGATGTCGTCGCCGCGCTCGACGAGTTGCAGGCGGTGTGCCCGCGGCTGGAGCGCGTCGCGCTGGTGGTGGCGTGGTTCGGCGACGATCTGCGCGCGGGCGTGTGTCGTGTCGAGCCCGGCATCGACAACGCGATGAAGCAGACCATCGGCGCGGAGTGGTCGGTCGCGGGTGTGGCGCGCGCGGGCGCGCGTCTGGTGTCGATGGTCGATGGCGGCCCGGCTTTCGGCGGCACGCCGTCCGACGACAGCGTGCGCCATCTGATCGCAGAGCTGAAAGCGCGCGGGCTGAAGGTGACGTTCTATCCGTTCGTGATGATGGACGTGCCGCATGGCAATGCGCGGCCCGATCCGTGGAGCGGCGCGGCGGCGCAGCCGGCCTATCCCTGGCGCGGCCGCATCACCTGCGATCCCGCGCCGGGGCAGCCCGGCTCGCCGCAGGGCACCGCCACGGCGGCGGCGCAGGTGGCGCAGTTCTTCACCGGCGGCGAGTGGAATTATCGCCGCATGGTGCTGCATTATGCGAGCCTCGTCGCCGGCATCGGCGGGGTCGATGCGTTCCTGATCGGCTCGGAACTGAAGGCGCTGACCCGCGTGCGCGGCGCGGGAAACTATCCGGCGGTCGATGCGCTGGTCGCGCTCGCCGCCGAGGTCAAGGCCATCGGCGGCGGCGCGACGCTCGTGACCTATGCCGCCGACTGGACCGAATATGGCGCCGACGTCATCGACGCGGGCGCGAGCGAGGTGCGCTTTCCGCTCGACACATTGTGGGCGTCGCCACATATCGGCGCGATCGGCATCGACTATTACGCGCCGCTGGCGGACTGGCGCGACAACGCCGATCACCTCGATCGCGCCCAGGCCGCTTCGATCTACGATCTCGACTATCTGCGCGGCAATCTTGCCGGCGGCGAGGGCTTCGACTGGTATTACACGGATGCCTCCGCGCGCGCGGCGCAGGCGCGCACGGCGATCACCGACGGCTTGGGCAAGCCGTGGACGTTTCGCGTCAAGGATCTGTGGGCGTGGTGGGGCAATGCGCATCACGAGCGCGTCGGCGGCATTGAGCTGCCGAACCCGACCGCGTGGACGCCGCGCAGCAAGCCGATCTGGCTGACGGAGGTAGGCTGCCCCGCCGTGGACAAGGGCGCGAACCAGCCCAACGTGTTTCCCGATCCGAAGTCGTCGGAATCCGCGGCGCCGTATTTCTCCAACGGCCAGCGCGACGACCTGATGCAGCGGCGCTATCTCGAAGCGCTGCTCGGCGCGTTCGATCCGGCGTTCGGCGGCAGCGACGCGTTCAATCCGGTGTCGCCGGTCTATGGCGGACGCATGGTCGAGCCGTCCGCGATCCATCTGTGGACCTGGGACGCGCGGCCCTATCCGGTATTTCCCGCCGCGCGCGAGGTGTGGAGCGATGCGCCGAACTGGCAGACCGGCCACTGGCTCAACGGCCGCATCGGCGGCGCGCCGCTCGATGCGCTGGTCGCGGCGCTGCTCGCCGACAGCGGCGTCGCGGGTGCGGACACGCATGCGCTGCGCGACATCTGCGACGGCTATGTGATCGATCGCCCGATGTCGCCGCGCGCGATGATCGAGCCGCTGGCGGCGGCGTTCGCGTTCGAGG
>JBEBWH010000330.1:0-3891 GCA_040392305.1 Bradyrhizobium sp.
TCGACCGCGCCCATATAGACCACGCATTCGAGCCCGAAGCGCGCGCACAGCGTCGCGGTCGCGACGCCGTGCTGGCCCGCGCCGGTTTCGGCGATGATGCGCTTCTTGCCCATGCGCCGTGCCACCATGATCTGGCCCAGCACGTTGTTGACCTTGTGCGAGCCGGTGTGGTTCAGCTCCTCGCGCTTGAGGTAAATCTTCGCGCCGCCCTCGCCGCCTTTGGCGAGCGCGGCCTCGCGCAGATGTTCGGTCAGGCGCTCGGCGAAGTAGAGCGGCGACGGCCGCCCGACATAGGTTTTCAGATGCGCGGCCATCTCGGCGGCAAAGGCCGGATCGGCCTTGGCCTCGGCATAGGCCTTCTCCAGGTCGAGGATCAGCGGCATCAGGGTTTCGGCGACGAAGCGGCCGCCGAAAATGCCGAAGCGGCCATGCTCGTCCGGTCCGGAGCGGAAGGAATTCGGTTTCACGGCAGTCGTCATGGCGCGGTCGTCGTCTCCAGATAGGCCTGATCCGCGGCGCGAATGAAGGCTTGAATTTTTTCGATGCTCTTGACGCCCGGCGCGCTTTCGACGCCGGACGACGTGTCGACACCCGACGCGCGCGTAATCCGCATCGCCTCGCCGACATTGCCGGCGTCGAGCCCGCCCGACAGCATGAACGGCAGCGCCGGGTCGAGCCCTTCGAGCAGATGCCAGTCGAACGGCTTGCCGAGCCCGCCGGGCCGGGTCGCCTCTTTCGGCGCGCGGGCGTCGAACAGGATGCGATCGGCCACGCCGGCGTAGCGCTCGACCTCGGCGAGATCCTCCCGCGTGGCGATCGGCAGCGCCTTCATCACGCGCAGGCCGTGGGCGTATTTGATGGCGCGGATCATCTCCGGCGTCTCACCGCCGTGGAGCTGCAACCAGTCCGGCTCCACGAGTTCGACGATCTGCGCGATGGTGGCCTCGTCGGCATCGACGGTGAGCACGACGCTCTCGGCGCGGTCGCGCGCCTGGTTCGCCAGTTCGGCCGCGCGCAGCAGGGTGACATGGCGCGGCGAGGGCGCAAAGAACACGAAGCCGACCATATCGGCTCCGGCGTCGAGCGCGACGTCAAGCGTCTCGGGCGTCGACAGGCCACAGATTTTGACAACGAGCGCCATGCTTTCGTGAGGTCCAGACTTGCCAATGCCCCGGCTTTTACAGAAGTGTGGCGCGATTGTCGCCCGGCAAAGCCGCGCTGTCCCGGAACGGCAGCGCGGGGGCGGAAACCGCCGCGGCGGCGGCCCGTTCGCGCTCCCGCAACAGCGCCAGCTCGGCCCGCGCCTCGCGCGCATCCTCTTCGTGACGCCGTGCTTCGCGCCGCCAGTGACGGTTGCTCAGCCAGGTCGCCATGCTGCCGGCGACGACGCCGAGAATGGCCACCAGGATGATGACGACGAAGAGCGGCAGCGTGGCGCCGATCGACGGATTGGCGAGGTTGAACGGGTCGAACGAGACTGTCACCGGCCGGCGGTTGGCGATGGCGAAAACGACAAAGATCACCGCCAGCGGGACGAGCACCAGAACCTTGAAGAACTTGCGCATGCCGGACTCTGCTCACGATCCCCGTTGATGCGCAATGCCCCGCGAAAAACGCCGGTCACGACGCCGTCTGGTCCTGCAAGTTTAGAACGAATCCCGCACGCCTGAAACCGCGGTCCGACGGACAATCCGCAAACGCAGCCGCGTAAAGCGCTGCCGCGTTAGGACTGCGGCTCGGCGGCGATGTCATCCCGGTTGAGCCGCTCGCGCATTTCCTTGCCGGTCTTGAAGAACGGCACGAACTTCTGCTCCACCGGCACATGCTCGCCGGTGCGCGGGTTGCGGCCCGCGCGGGCCGGACGGTGCTTCACGGAGAACGCGCCGAATCCGCGCAACTCGACCCGATCGCCGCGCGCCAGCGCCGCGACGATTTCATCCAGGATCGCATTGACGATCTTCTCCACGTCCCGCTGATAGAGATGCGGGTTGAGATCGGCAATACGCTGAACAAGTTCGGATTTGATCATGCAGATTGAAGCCCAGACCTTATGGGCGCCCATTTCCGTGAAAATAGCTTGGACTGTCAAGACGCTAAATCACATTTAGCGGCCGTTGGGGCGGACTTGCGCGATTGGCTCGCAACAATCTTGCGTCAAGCGAAGCCGCCGCATCGCGCTGATGTGGCGTAACTCAATGGCTCCCGGCCGGCAACCACAGCGCCAGCAGGCCATCCAGATCGAGCCGTTCCACCGCGACGGCCACACCCGAGCGCTGCAGTCGCTGCGCCAGCGAACGCAAGCCCACCGCATCAAGCATCACCGAGGTGGCGGCGCGAATGAAGGTGAGATCGGTCAGGCGCGGCGACAGCTTGAAGTCCCGGACCGGCAACTCGCGCGGAATTTTCTTCTGCGCCACGAGCCACGCCACCGCGGTTTTCTCGTCGCCGATCTGATCGACCAGTCTCAGTTCCAGCGCCTGGCGGCCGGTGAAGACGCGACCATCCGATACGCGCTCCAGCAGCGCTTCATCCATGCTGCGGCGATCCTTCACGAGGCCGCGGAACCAGGCATAGGAATCCTTCACCAGCGCATCGATCGCCGCGCGCGCCTCGGGGCTGGTCGGCTCGTAGCCGCTCGGAGCAGCCTTGAGCGGCGACGACTTCACCGCCTCGACCTGCACGCCGACCGTCTTTAGAAGCTCCGTAAAGTTGGGGTACTGAAACAACACGCCGATCGAACCGACCAGCGAGCTTTGCTGCGCGACGATGTGGTCGCCCGCCAGCGCCGCGATGTAGCCGCCGGACGCCGCAAGCCCCTCCACCACCACCACGACCGGCTTCTTGGCCTTGAGCCGCGTCAGCGCATCGTAAAGCTGCTCCGAACCCGCCGTGGTGCCGCCGGGCGAATTGATGTGCACGATGACCGCCGGCGCCGACGACTTCTCCAGCCGCTCCAGCGCATCGACGCGATCGCGGTCGCTGCGGATCAGACCGTCGATGGAAACCCGCGCGATCGACTGACCGCCGGTCAGTGCCCGCCGCGCGCCCGGCGTCATGACGATGGCGACACCGATAACGGCTGCGATCGCCAGAAGCGCGGCGACGACACGCCAGAACGTCAGCTTGCGGCGCATCCGCCGGCGATCGACGATCACATCGGCCTCGAACGACATGGCCTGATCTCCTGAACCAGTTATCCTACCTATTGTCCGGACAGGATGGACGATCCGTCACCGGAACGCATCAATTGCAACGCAATATGTAGAAAGCAAGGTCGTCGCACCACCCTGCGCGACAACAAAAGGCCCCGGCGATGCCGGGGCCTTCGTTGATGAGGCGGCGCAGCAAGCTGCGCCGGAACTTCGCGGCTGCGACGGATTACTTGCCGTCGCGCTGCTTGAGCGCGGTGCCGAGAATGTCGCCCAGCGTGGCGCCCGAATCGGACGAGCCGTACTGCGCGATGGCTTCCTTCTCTTCCGCCACTTCCAGCGCCTTGATCGACACCTGGACCTTGCGGGCCTTCTTGTCGAACTGGATGACGCGGGCATCGACCTTCTCGCCGACGGCGAAACGCTCGGGGCGCTGGTCGTTGCGGTCGCGCGCAAGCTCCGAACGCTTGATGAAGGTGGCGAAGTCGGTGCCGGCGATCTGAACATCGATGCCGGAATCCTTCACCTCAAGCACTTCGCAAGTGACGACAGCGCCCTTCTTGACATCGCCCGGCTCGGCGAACGGATCGCCTTCGAGCTGCTTGATGCCCAGCGAAATGCGCTCCTTCTCGACATCGACATCGAGCACGATGGCCTTGACCATGTCGCCCTTCTTGAAGTTGTCGATGACCTGCTCGCCCGGAAGCTTCCAGTCGAGATCGGAGAGATGGACCATGCCGTC
>JBEBWH010000331.1:0-3882 GCA_040392305.1 Bradyrhizobium sp.
GGAAGGCTGCGACAAGTTCTGCACCTTCTGCGTCGTGCCCTATACGCGCGGCGCGGAGGTTTCGCGCCCGGCCGGCAAGATCGCCGACGACGTGAAGCGGCTGGCGGACAACGGCGTGCGCGAAATCACGCTGATCGGCCAGAACGTCAACGCCTATCATGGCGACGGCCCGAACGGCCGGACCTGGACGCTCGGCGAGCTTCTGCATCACCTCGCGGCGATCCCCGGCATCGCCCGGCTGCGCTACTCCACGAGCCATCCGCGCGACATGGACGACAGCCTGATCGAGGCCCATCGCGACCTTCCCGCGCTGATGCCCTATCTGCACCTGCCGGTACAGTCGGGTTCCGACCGTATTCTGGCCGCGATGAATCGCCGCCACACCGCGCGCGACTATCTCGCCATCATCGAGCGCTTCCGCAAGGCGCGCCCGGACATCGCTTTCTCGTCGGATTTCATCGTCGGTTTTCCCGGCGAAACCGACGAGGATTTTACCGCCACGCTCGCGCTGGTCGAGGAAATCGGCTACGCTGCCTCCTATTCGTTCAAGTATTCGCCGCGTCCGGGAACGCCGGCGGCGACGATGGAGGGCACGGTCTCGACCGCAATCATGGACGAGCGGCTGGCGAAGCTGCAGCGGTTGATCGAGCGCCAGCAGGCGGCGTTCAACGCGGCCACGGTCGGCCGGACCATCGATGTGCTGTTCGAGCGCCCGACGCACTATCCGGGCCAGATCGTGGGTCGCACGCCCTATCTCCAGCCCGCGCATGTGATGGCGTCGCCCGATATCATCGGCCGGGTTCTGCCGGTGCGCATGGATCGCCTCGAACGCTACAGCCTGTTCGGCGAGATCGTCGCGGACGATGGCGGGCCGCTGCCGTCCACCGTTCCGGCGCCGCAACTGGCGACAGGAGCCTGACCCCTTGCCAAGAAGCGCATCGGATTCGCCTCTCGTCGTCTCCGGCCGCAAACCCGACCGCGACGGTGGCGTTCCGGAAACCGAAGTCATTGTCGCCTTCGACGACAACCGTGCGGCCTCCGTGCTGGTCGGGCCTTACGGCCAGAACCTGGCGCTGGTGGAGCGGCGGCTCAACGTCATGGTCGATTCGCGCGGCAACCACATCACCATCAAGGGCGGCCGCGACGCCTGCGACGCCGCGCGCCAGGTGCTGGAAAACCTCTATGCGCAGGCCCTGCGCGGCCAGGACCTGACGCCGGGCGAGGTCGAGGGCGCGATCCGCGCCGTGCTGGCGCAGGGGTCGCTGTTCGAATTCGACGCCAAGACGGCGCGCGCGACCTTCGAGGAGATCAATCTGCGCAAGCGTCCCGTGCGGGCGCGCACGGCCGCGCAGGATTCCTATATCCGCGCGCTCAAGCGCAACGAACTGGTGTTCGGCGTCGGCCCGGCCGGCACCGGCAAGACGTGGCTCGCGGTGGCGCATGCCGCGCGTCTGTTCGAGCGTAAGGAAGTGGACCGCATCATCCTGTCGCGCCCGGCGGTGGAGGCCGGCGAACGCCTCGGCTTCCTGCCCGGCGATCTGCGCGAAAAGGTCGATCCCTATCTGCGCCCGATCTATGACGCGCTTTACGACCTGATGGACGCCCGCGTGGTGGAGCGCGCGCTGCAAAGCGGCGAGATCGAGATCGCGCCCCTTGCCTTCATGCGCGGCCGCACGCTGACCAACGCGGTCATCATTCTCGACGAGGCGCAGAACACCACGTCGATGCAGATGAAGATGTTTTTGACGCGGCTCGGCGAAAACAGCCGCATGATCGTCACCGGCGACCCCAGCCAGGTCGACCTGCCCAACGGGCAGACCTCCGGGCTTGCCGAAGCGACGCGCCTGCTCGACAGCGTCGAGGGCATCGCCCAGGTGACGTTCACCGCGCAGGACGTGATCCGCCACGAACTCGTGGCGCGCATCGTCGCGGCCTATGAAGGCGCGCCCGCGCCGCGCGAACGATCAAAAAAGGATACTGCGACCAGCCGATGACTATCATGACTTGCGCCACGCCTGCCGTTGACAGCGGACATCCGCAGAACCTGCCGGAGCATGCCTCGCCTGCCGTCGAGGTCGTCGCCGACGCCGACGACTGGCGTGCCGTGCCCGACGCCGAAGCCATCGTGATGCGCGCGATCGCCGCCGCCGCATCCGAACTTGCATCCGACCGGACCGGAGGCGAGGTCGCCGTGCTGCTGACGGACGACGACCATATCCGCGTGCTCAACCGCGACTTCCGCGGCTTCGACAAGCCGACCAATGTGCTGTCGTTCCCCGCCGCCGCCCAGCCCGCGGCCGGCGACGCAACACCGATGCTGGGCGACATCGCCATCGCCTACGAGACGACGCGCGACGAGGCCGTGCGCGACGGCAAGCCATTCGCCGATCATCTCGGCCACCTCGCGGTGCACGGCTTCCTGCACCTGATCGGTTACGATCACGAGAACGACGCCGACGCGGAGACGATGGAGTCGCTGGAGCGGCGCATCCTGTCCCGGCTCGGCATTCCCGATCCTTACGCGCTGCGTGACGGAGAGCATTGACATGCCCCAGTCCTCGCACGCCGCCGCCAGTTCGGAGCCCGACAGTCGTCGCAACCTGCCCGTCCCGGTCCAGCACGGCGAAGTCCTGCGGCCGCCGGCCGAAATCTGGCTGATGCGCGCACTGCGCACGCTGTTCGGCTGGAAGGGCAGTTCCGTGCGCGCCGACCTCAAGGTCGTACTCGACACCAGCGCGCCCGGCGAAACCGGCATTTCCGCGATCGAGCGCACCATGATGCGCAACATCCTGGAACTGCACGAGCAGCGCATCGCCGACGTCATGGTGCCGCGCGCCGACATCATCGCGGTCAAGCGCGATATCTCACTCGGCGAACTGATGAGCCTGTTCGAGAGCGCGGCGCATTCGCGCCTCGTCGTCTTCAACGAGACGCTCGACGATCCCGAAGGCATGGTCCACATCCGCGACCTGATCGCCTACATGACCTCGCGCGGCCGCGTCGATCCGGCCGCCAACGCCAAGCGCAAGAAGCCGTTCCCGGCCGGGCTCGACCTGCGCACGGTCAATCTGGCGACGCCGCTGTGCGAAGCCGGCATCATCCGCAAGCTGCTCTATGTGCCGCCGTCGATGCCCGCCATCGACCTGTTGGCGCAGATGCAGGCGACGCACATCCATCTCGCGCTGGTGGTGGACGAATATGGCGGCACCGACGGCCTCGTCTCGATCGAGGACATCGTCGAACAGATCGTCGGCGAGATCGACGACGAGCACGATTCCGACGAGCCGCCGTCGATCGTGCGGCAGGCTGACAGCGTGTTCATCGCCGATGCGCGAGCGAGCATCGAAGATGTCGTCGCCATGGTCGGCAGCGAGTTCGTCACCGGCGAGGCGGGCGAGGATGTCGATACGCTCGGCGGCTTTCTGGTCGCCCATGCCGGCCGTCTGCCATTGCGCGGCGAGATCATCTCCGGCCCCGGCCCGTTCGAGATCGAGGTGCTCGACGCCGATCCGCGCCGCGTCAAGCGCCTGCGCATCCGGCCGCGCCGGGAGGAAACGACGCCGCGTCCGCGCGACGGCCGCCGCCGCGACACCTCCGATGCGCCGCCGCCGCGCGCAGCCAATGATGCCAATGCGACGCCGCCGCGCGACACCGGGAGCCGTTCGTGACGCGCTCGCATGATCCCGCCACCGGGATGCCGGTGCTTGCAAGGGATCACGCGCCACGCCCCTCTCCCAAACACGAACCTGCCGCGATCCGCGCGCTGCGGGCGGCCGCGCTCGCCGTGGTGCTGTCATGGGGCTGGCGCCGCGCCGCGATTGCGCTTGTGGCCGGCGCGCTGTCGTCGCAGGCGATGGACCCGATCAATCCCTGGCCAGAGCT
>JBEBWH010000332.1:0-3882 GCA_040392305.1 Bradyrhizobium sp.
CAAACACGCTCGCTCTCTGCAGCCGGTTGCGTAGCTCGCGGATATTGCCAGGCCAGTCGTGATGCAACAACGCCTGCAAGGAATTGCCCGACAGTTTCAGCGCGGGTCGGTTTCCGGTGGAACTCTCCTGCAGAAATCGCCGGGATAGAGGTTCGATTTCTTCCCTGCGCTGGCGAAGCGGAGGCAACACTATCTCGATCACGGAGAGCCGAAAATAGAGATCGTCGCGGAACCTTTTTTCCGCGCGCAGCTGCCCAAGATCGGCATTGGTAGCGGCGACGATCCGTCCGCCGAACGTCCTGTCGTTGCGCGATCCGACCGGCCGATAGCTTCCGTTCTCAAGCACGCGGAGGAACGTCGTCTGGAGGCGGGTGTCGAGTTCGCCGATCTCATCGAGAAAAAGCGTCCCGTCCGCCGCTTCTTCGAAAAAGCCGACATGCGCATGGGCTGCGCCGGTAAACGCGCCCCGCTCATGGCCGAAGAACTGGCTTTCCAGAAGCTCATGCGGGATTGCGCCGCAATTGACCGCAACGAAGGGTGAACCGGCGCGTGGCGAGCTTGCGTGCAGATAACGCGCCGCGACCTCCTTGCCGACGCCCGTCTCGCCTGTCAGCAGAACCGGGAGTTCGGTGGCTGCTGCGCGGCGCAACTGTTCGGCGATCGCCTCCATCGCCGGTGAAAGCGCGAATTCCGGCATCGCCGTGCTGGCGGAAGAAGCGCTGCGGCGCGAAAGGCTCTGCCGGATGCGTCCGACAACCTCGTCGACATCGTAGGGCTTGGTCAGATAATCCTCGGCGCCGGCCTTCACCAGCCGCACCGCCTGATCAATTTCGCCAAAAGCGGTGGCGAACAGGATCGGCGTGTCTCCGAGCCAGGGTTGTGCTTTCCGGAACACGTCCTCGCCGGAACCGTCCGGCAGCACGATGTCGGACAGCATATAGTCCGGCCGGCTGCGCTTCAGCGCTGCGATTGCTTCTGCGCAGGTTTGGGCCCAGACCGGAGCAAGGCCTTCCAGTTCCAGCCGCTGCACGATCGCGCCGCCAAGGATCGTATCGTCCTCGACGACGAGGATTTGAGGTCTGGACGTCATGTCGTCGCGTTCCTGTTTTGCAGGGGAATATGGAGCGTAATGCTCGTGCCGCTACCGGGAGTAGATTCAATCGCGACGCGTCCCTGAAGTCGCTCCACGAGGCGAATGACGACCGCAACGCCGAGGCCAGGCCCCTCGGTGGCGAGGTTCCCGCGCTCAATCGCATGCGCAAGCCGACGGTCCAGCCCGCTACCTTCATCGTCGACCCTTACGATAAGTTCGCGGCTCTGTACGCTGGCGGTCAGCTTCACATTGCCACCCTTCGATGAGGCGCGTACAGCGTTTAGCAGCAGGTTGAGAAGAATCTGCCGCACGTCGAGCGCAGCGACGGCGATGGTTTCCGGCACGTCGACATTCAGCGCGACACTCACGCCGCGGGAGCGTCCGTCCGCGTCTACCAGCAGGCGCAAATCCTCAAAATCCTGCCGGGAGAGCGGCCGCCATTCGGGGCGCGCGCGATAATTCTCCAGCGTCGCATCAACGACATGCTCCAGTGCGGCGACGCCGCGTTCCAGGAATTCGACGGCTTCGTCGCGGGGCTTTTCGCGGTCACCGAAGCGCCTCAGTGTGCTGATGGCCGTGCGCATGCCACCAAGCGGGTTTCTGATTTCATGCGCGATCGTTGCGGTTAGCCGACCGAGATCAGCCTCGCGTTGCTGCCCGGCAAGATGCGTTATCAGACCCTCGCGCTCGTTCGCGGCGTTGGCCATGGCGTTGAAGGCGAGTATCATACGCTCGGCCTGAACGTCGTCGGTAGGCATCTCGTGCGGTTCGATCGGTTTGAGCATGCCGAGCGCTGCGTCGTAAAGGTGATGCGCGACGACCGCCATCGGCCGCTGCATGCCGCGAACCATGAAAAAGCCGACGACCGCGCATGCGCCGCTGAAGAGCAGATCAGACAGAAGCAGAAACCATCGGATCGCCCATCGTTCCGCGTCGAGGGTAGCGATGTCGATATTGGCTGCGACCGTGCCAAGCTGGTTGCCATTGTCTGCTACAAGTGGTCGCCATATCCAGATTTCTCCATTGTCCGACTTCATGAAGCCGGATGGGCCTGCGATCACCTTTGCAGGCAAGGGCTGGCCGGGCTCGACTTCCGAACGCAGGACCTCGATGACAGACCCGTTGCGTGCGTCTATGAATGTCAGCCTCTGGTCCACCACCCCTTCATGGAATTCGAGAGCCTGCCGGAGTGTCGTGCGGATCCTGTCGCCATCATTGTCGATGACGTGAGGCAGGAGGGCTGCCGAAAGACCGTCAAGATAGACGTGCCCCATCGTCTCCAGTTGCCGGTCTGCCTGCCGGCTCATGAAGAAGATGGCCGTCTGCGTCGATGCGACGGCGGCTACAAAGATCATGATGGCTGCGATAAGCGGTAACCGGACAGTGACCGGCACGGTAAATGCTCTGGCGCGCAAGCTGTTTTTCTCCCGGCGATTGCTTTCGTCCGAGAGTCGCAGCCTCGTCATCCCGACTCAACCGAAAACAACGATCGGCGCATCGTCATCGCCGCCTGCCTGCACCTGTGCAATGCGGTGACGCGAGAGACGGGATGCCGGATCGATCTTTCTGTCGGCAAGACCATGGTCGAACCAGGCGCCGCGGGGCAGCACGAGAACGGAGCCCTTATCGAGGCGCTGGCGCAGGAAGGGCGCCGGCTCCGCCTCTTCCACAATCACGCTGAATGGTATGCCGGCCTCCCTCGCAGCGTCCTCGAAGAGCTGAACGGTTCCGGCCATCCTGCGCCGCGCCTTCGCAATCAGCGTATCGCGCAATTGCGCTGCGTAGTAGTTGCCGCCTATAGGCACTGGTCCAACATTCCGCAGTGTCTTTGCATCGATGATGGCAAGCCCGATCAGCTCCGCCCCATGTTTTTTGGCAAGCGCAACGGCGTAACTCACCGCTGCTTCGATCCCCGGACCGCTCGCAAGCCCCAGCACCACGCGCTCTATCGTTGGATTCATGGTTTTCCTCCCCGGAAAATCGGTCTGTGGGCTGTCGAAGTCGCCACGGCGCAGCTCTCCCGCCAGTTGGTCTTCGCGCGTGCCTCCCCACAAAGAGACACCCGCCACATAGCCGGCGCGGGCAAGCAGATGCCCGGCGATCGGCGTGGTCAGGAGCAGGAAGGCGATGGCGATGGCGACCTTGATCCACATGCCAGGCGACGGATAGGCGAAGGCGACGCCGATCAGCAGCAGCCCGCAGCCGGCGACGCCCGCATTTGTCGCCGCATGCATGCGCATGAAAAAGTCGGGCAAGCGAAGCACGCCGACTGCTGCAAAGAGGCACAGCGCCGCGCCGGCTATGAGAAAAAAGGCGGAAAGGAAGGCCGTCATTGCTCTTCCTCCTCGTTAATCGAGCCGCGTTCGATAAAGGCAGCAAAAGCCGTAGCCGTGAGGAAGCTGACCAACGCAACGCCGAGCGCGATATCGATGAAAGCAGTAGCCCCGGAAGCGATCACCGCCATGCCGGCTCCAGCCACGCCCAGGGTTCCCAGCATGTCGAGCGCGACAACGCGGTCGGGCGCCGTCGGGCCGCGCACGATGCGGATGCCGGCGCAGATCATCGCGGCGAGAAGCAACACCGCCGCGATGGCTGCCCCGGCTGTCTGGACAATCGCGACTGTCATGGAAGCACCTCCTTCACGCAGCGCTCGAAGCCGTTCTTGATCCCGGCGACGCTCTCGTCGGAGACGTTCATCATATGACAGTAGAGCGTCTTGCGGTCTTCGCTGACATGCAGGCTGGTGGTGCCCGGCGTCAGCGTGATCATGTTGGCGAGCAGGGTGATGC
>JBEBWH010000333.1:0-3878 GCA_040392305.1 Bradyrhizobium sp.
GCGCGGTCGCTCAGTCGTCCGCCTGGGCTTCGGTCTGCGGCTTCGGGCCGCGCTGAAGCAGTGAACGCACCTTGCCGATGCCCCGCATCAGGGTTGGGTTCTGCTTGATCGCCCGCTTCGTGCGGGAAATCCCTGATAACGTTGCGACGGTGATCTTGCCGCGCATCGACAGGCCGATAAAGCTGTCGAGCAGCGGTTCGTCGTCCTTGCAGAAGGTGTGTTTGTAGGGATCGGTGCCGACGCCGAGATCGAAGGCGGCATAGCCGCGCTCGGCATAGTAGTCGACCATGACGCGGGTCAGCACCATGCCGGGGCTGTAGCGGGCGTTGGCCGACATCGTATAGGTGCCGAACATCGTCGAGAAGCGCGTGCCGTCGGCCATGCCGGCGAAGATCGCGAGCATTTCGGTGTCGGATTCGAGCGCGTGCAGGATGATCGCGCGGTCGCCCGAAGGAAGTTTGGCCCGGCAGGATTCACGCACGAAGGCCTGCACCGCCGGGTCGGCGAAAATGTCCGGCAGGCCCTGCGCCGCCATCCGCAGCGGCTTGATGCGGAAGAAAGCTTCGAGAACGTGATCGATCTCGGCGTCGGTCTCCGCCTTGAGATGGCGGTAGCCGGGCAGATCCTGAAGCTTGCGCTCTTTCTTGTTGCGCAGGAAACGGCGCACCGAATTCTTGATCAGGTCAGTCGGCGCCGCGTTGGGCGGCATGTTGAGGCTCGGGCACTCGTTGACCGAGGGCTGCGAGGGCAGCAGCGTCAGGAACCGATTGGGCAGGCCGTGCCAGCGTTCGGGCTGCCGCTCGAACACAACGATGTCGACGCCCGGACCTTGCGCATGAATGGCGTCGATCACCAGGTCGAGATCGGCTTTGCCGATGGTCTCGGCGAGCGAGCGCCGCATGATCGCCATGTTGTAGGTCGCGTGCTTTCCGCCCATGAATTCGGCGACGCGGACGCCGCGAACGCGCTTGACGGCGAGCGGCAGCAGCAGCAGCGGACGGCGCGCGGCGTCGTAGCCCACCACGATCAGCGGCCGGTGGCCTTCCGGCGCGCCGATATTGGTTTGCCACGCCGCGAGAAACTCGAAGCGCTGGAACGGCGTGGCGAAGCAGTCCTGATTTTCGAGGTCGCGCCAGTCGGACCGCGCCGCGTCCATCGTGTCGAAAATCGCCACAGTGCTGACGCGCATCGTTGCGCGCGAAGCATCTGCCCGCACGGTCTCGCTTTCGAGCGCCGTAGCCGTCGTCATCGCCAATCCCCAATGCGGTTCGTTGTTTTTGCCTGTCCGCGTGTCGCCGGACCTTGGCAAACAAGTGTCAACAAAGGGTAAGACCGGGAACCGAAGCCGGCCCGTCGCGGCCGGGCTGTGCAAAACCGTCGCTATTCGGGATCGGGTCGCGACATCCAGGTGATGATCGGCATGGCCGGCAACACCCAGCCCAGCCCCACGACGACATAGTAGATGGCCTGGCCGAGCCGGGAGGCGCTGACGATCGGCGCCTGCGCCACCGCCATGGCGACCAGCGACCAGACCACGACGAGAACCAATAGCCCGATGGTTCCAAGGAGTTTGCGTGTGCGGATGGCCATAACGGGGATCGTGCCTGCTGGCGGGAAGGAGCGGCTTTGCACGCCGCGGCGGCGCGACTATAAGGACCGCGCCGATGCAATCAAGGTGTTCCCCGCTCATGGCCGACGCAGCCCCGCTCAAATCCTCGCATTTGCGCCTCGTGCGCGCGTGGCTCGTCGCGGTCGCGGCGCTGATCGCGGCCATGGTCATCGTCGGCGGCGCGACGCGTCTGACGGAATCCGGCCTCTCCATCGTCGAATGGAAGCCGGTGACAGGAACGCTGCCGCCGCTGACGGCTCAGCAGTGGGACGATGCGTTCGCGGCCTACAAGACCATCCCGCAATATCGGGAACTCAATGCCGGCATGACGCTGTCGGAGTTCAAGACGATTTTCTGGTGGGAGTGGGCGCATCGGCTGCTCGGCCGCGTCATCGGTCTCGTTTACCTCTTGCCGTTTCTCTATTTCCTGTGGCGCGGCTGGCTTGCGGCCGATCTCAAGCGGCGGCTCTGGGCAATCTTCGGTCTCGGCGCGTTGCAGGGGGTGGTCGGCTGGTGGATGGTCGTATCGGGGCTGACGCATCGCGTCGAGGTCTCGCAATATCGGCTGGCCGTGCACCTGATGCTGGCGATGTTCATCTTCGCCGCGGTGGTGTGGACGCTGCGTGGCCTGTCGCCTCGGGCGGCTCCCGCAGCGACCGGCCGCCGGCTGCGGACCACCGCGGTCGTGCTGGTGTGGGTCACGTTCCTTCAAATCTATCTGGGCGCGCTCGTGGCCGGCCTGCGGGCCGGGATGGCCTACAACACCTGGCCGCTGATCGACGGCGCTTTCATTCCATCGAGCGGGCGGCTGTTTTTCGAGACGCCATGGTGGCGGAACTTTTTCGATAACGTTCTGACCGTGCAGTTCAGCCATCGCATGGTGGCCTATGCGCTGCTGACGCTCGCCGTGGTCCACGCCATCGATGCGCTGCGCCAGCGTGCAGGGGAATGGGCAGGCGGCGCGGTCGTGCTGGCGCTGGCGATCGCTTTGCAGGCCGCTCTCGGCATCTGGACGCTGCTGCTGTCGGTCCCGATCGGCCCCGCTCTGCTGCATCAGGCCATGGCGCTGGTCGTGCTAACGCTTGCGCTCGTGCACGCGAGGGACCTCGGGGAAGCGGCGGCGGCGAAGACGATGGCTGCGGCCGGCGTCGCCAAGCCGGCGATCTAGGTCCGCATTCGCTATCGCCGTTGTGGATACCGGCGGTCGGCCGGGACTTCCGCGCCTTGAATTGAGAGATTCTAAAATCGGCTGCGGTGGTCAGAAGCCCCGTTGTTACGGGGGGCTTTGTCGTTTCGAGGGTTAGGTCTGCGATCGGGCTTATGGTGCGATGCTTTGACTCGCTCCGGCCTGGAGCTACAACGGCGCGTCTAAAGTCGAGTGGATTTTCATCATGTCGAGTGCTTTCATGCAGGCCGCCGTCATCCTGCTGCGGGAGGGCCTGGAGGCTCTGCTCGTTCTCGCCGCGCTGGCTGCCTATCTTCAGAAGGTCGGCGGCGGTCATCGGATCAAGGCTCTTTACGCCGGCGCGCTCGCCGCGGTGGCGCTCAGTCTTGTGACCGCATGGATCTTCGCCACCTTCTATGCCGGTCAGCACAACGATCTGCTCGAGGGTTTCGTCATTCTGTTTGCCGCGGCGCTGATGCTCTATGTCAGCGGCTGGCTGATGGTGAAGCAGGACCCGCGCGGCTGGAACGAATATCTGGCGCATAAGGCCGATACGGCGCTGGCCAAGGATACCGATTGGGCCGTTGCGGCGCTGGCCTTCTTCGCGGTGTTCCGGGAAGGCGCCGAAACGGTGCTGTTCATTCAGGCGCTGGCGGCGTCCGAGGGCGGCTGGAGCGCCGGCCTGTTCGCGGGTCTTGCCGCGGCGACGGTCGGCCTTGCGGTGCTGTTCTACTTCATCAACATGATCGCCCGCAGAATTCCGCTGCGGCCGTTGTTCATCATGACCTCGGCATTTCTGTTCTTCATGGCGATCAAGTTTCTCGGCGATGCGCTGGTCGAATTCCAGGAGCAGAATTTCATTCCGTTCACCGAGGTGAAGGGTGCGGAATGGCTGGCCGCGCTCGGGCTCAATCCGACCGTAGAGGCGCTCTCGATTCAGTTCCTCGTGATCCTCGCCGCGCTTGCGACCTATGCCACGGTCGTGCGCAACAATCGCCTTGCGCGGCAGGACAAGGTCGCGTCCTGAGACGCGTCGCACCGACGCGACATAAAAAAGGCGCGGCCAGCGGCCGCGCCTTTTGCTTTTGGTCCGGGACTGACGAT
>JBEBWH010000334.1:0-3860 GCA_040392305.1 Bradyrhizobium sp.
CACGCGAAAATGCTTGGAGAGCTTCAGCCCCTGGGCCTGATAGTTGGAACTGATGCCGCGGCCATAGACGGTGTCGGGCGGCGCCAGCATGTGTTCGTAGACGAGGCGGCCGACGATCTGACCATGTTCGAGGATGAACGGCACTTCGCGCGAACGCACCTCCAGCACGGCGCGGGCGCCGGCTCCCCCTGCACCTTCGTAACCGAAGCCGGGGTCGAAAAAGCCCGCATAGTGCACGCGAAACTCGCCGACCAGCGGATCGAACGGCACCATCTCGGCGGCGAAATGCGGCGGCACCTGCACCGCTTCGTCGGACGCGAGAATGTAGAACTCGCCGGGATCGAGGATCAGGCTGTGATCCGGCCGCGCCCGGATCGGCTCCCAGAAATCGTCCATCGCATAGCCGCCGCGCCGGTCCATATCGACGACGCCGGTGTGGCGCTTGGCGCGATAGCCGACGAAGCCGCCGGAATTCTCGCCCGACAGATCGACGCTCACGGCGACGCCGTCGGTCAAGTCGGCGTCGTCCCGATCGACCAGCCGCTCGGCGTCATGCAGCGCCTCCAGCTCATGCGTGTCGAGCACGGCATCGCCGGTGCGGAAGCGAACCTGCGACAGCCGCGAGCCCTCGCGCACCAGCACGGGAAACGTCTTCGGGCTGATCTCGGCATAGAGCGGGCCATGATAACCGGCGCCGATCATGTCGAAGCGGCGCGTGCCGTCGGCGATGACGCGGGTGAACACGTCGAGCCGCCCGGTCGAACTTTTCGGATTGGCGGCGGCGACGATCGAGGACGGCAGCGCAAGGCTCTCCAGCAGCGGCACGATGTAGACGCAGTTGGTCTCCAGCACCGCGCCGTCGCTGAGGCTGAATTCGTGCAGCTTGAGTTCGTCGATGCGCTCCGCCACCGTCACGTCGGGACCGGGCAGAAAACTCGCCCGTACCCGGTAGGCGATATCGCCGAGCCGCAGATCGAGGCTGGCCGGCTGAATCTGGCTTTCCGCGAACGGATAGGCCGGCAGGATCAGGCCCGCCTCGGTCATCGCCGCGATCATCCGGTCGGGGAAGATACCTCTGGCATCGGGTGGCAACGAGAACGGCACAACTGCGTCTTTCGGCAAAAATTGAACGGCTCCGGCATGCGGGCGCTTAGTTTAAGTTTACCTCGAATAGAGCGCCGAAGTCTTGACGCAAAGCCGGCCCGGCCGTAAGAAGGCGACTTATCCCGTGGTGATTTGAGCCGGCCGGCTTGCAGCCACGTTAAACAATTCGCTAAACAGGCCGGGGACCCGTGTGATCCCGGCTGTTTTGGCAATGACCAGGCCGGGATTTTTTGTGGCCGCTGCCGGCCGCCACACTGGAGTCTCAGATGTCCGACGCGCGCCCTTCGACCGCCGCCCGCCCTGCCCCGAGCCCCGGCGACTATCGCCCCGAAACGCGGCTGGTCCATGCCGGCACGATGCGCTCCGGCTTCGGCGAAACCTCGGAAGCGCTGTTCCTGACGCAGGGCTTCGTCTATGCGACCGCCGAGGAATGCGAGGCGCGCTTCAAGGGCGACGATCCCGGCTTCATCTATTCGCGGTTCTCCAACCCCAACATCTCGATGTTCGAAAGCCGCATGGTCGAGCTCGAAGGCGCGGAAGCCGCGCGCGCAACCGCGACCGGCATGGCGGCAGTGACCACCGCGATGCTGGCGCCGCTGAAGGCCGGCGATCACGTGGTTGCCGCGAAAGCGCTGTTCGGCTCCTGCCGCTATGTGGTCGAGGACCTGCTTCCGCGCTACGGCATCGCCTCGACGCTGGTCGATGGCACCGACCTCGATCAATGGCGCCGGGCGATGCGCCCCAACACAAAAAGCTGCTTCCTGGAAAGCCCGACCAATCCCACGCTCGACGTGCTGGATATTCCCGCCATCGCCGCGATCGCGCATGAGGCCGGCGCGCGGCTGATCGTCGACAACGTATTCGCCACGCCGCTCTGGCAAAGCCCGCTCTCGCTCGGCGCCGACGTGGTGATCTATTCGGCGACCAAGCATATCGACGGACAGGGCCGCTGCCTCGGCGGCGTCATTCTGTCGTCGCAAGCCTTCATCGATGAGCACATCCACAACTTCATGCGGCAGACCGGGCCTGCGATTTCGCCGTTCAACGCCTGGGTGCTGACCAAGGGCCTCGAGACGCTCGGTCTGCGCGTGCGCCAGCAGACCGACAATGCCGCGGCCGTCGCCGACGTGCTGGCGGATCATCCGAAGGTTACCCGGCTGATCTATCCGGGCCGCGCCGACCATCCGCAGGCGGAGCTGGTCAGAAAACAGATGCGCGGCGGATCGACCATGGTGGGGTTCGAGATCAAGGGCGGCAAGGCCGCCGCGTTCCGTTTCCTCAACGGGCTGCGGCTCACCCGCATCAGCAACAATCTCGGCGACGCCAAGAGCCTCGTCACTCATCCCTCCACCACCACGCATCAGCGACTGACGGAAGAGGCCCGCGCGGCGCTCGGCATCAGCGACGGCTTCATCCGTTTCTCGGCCGGCATCGAACATCGCGACGATATCATCGCGGACGTGACGGCGGCGCTGGAGGGCGTATGATCTTCTGATCTGCGCGCGTCCCATCGCGCGCCGTTCAAGGAGACCATAATGGCACGTCTGGAAGGAAAAACCGCCCTCGTCGTCGGCGCCGGCTCGATCGGTCCGGGCTGGGGCAACGGCAAGGCGACGGCGACGCTGTTCGCGCGCGAGGGCGCGAAGGTGTTCTGCGTCGATCGCAACGCGGAGGCGGCGGCGGAAACGGCGCGGATCATCGCCGGCGAAGGCGGCAAAGCGACAGCCTTCACGGCGGACGTCACGCGCGCGTCCGACATCGAAGCGATGGTCGCGGCCTGCCTCGAAACCTATGGCCGGATCGACGTGCTCGACAACAATGTCGGCATCGCGGAAGTCGGCAGCGTCGTCGACTGCTCTGAGGCCGACTGGGATCGCGTCTTCGCCGTCAACCTCAAAAGCTGCTTCCTTGCGATGAAGCACGTCATCCCGGTGATGGAACGGCAGGGCGGCGGCTCGATCATCAACATTTCCTCGATCGCATCGATCCGCCATCTCGGCATCACCTATGTGACCTACGGCGCGACCAAGGCGGCGATGAACCAGATGACCCGCACCACGGCGGTCGAATTCGCGCCGAAGAAAATACGCGTCAACGCGATCCTCCCCGGTTTGATGAAGACGCCGATGGTCGAGCACTCCGCCGGGCTCGCGGCCAGCTATGCAAAAGGCGACGTCGAGGCGATGTGGCGCGCCCGCGATGCGCAGGTGCCGATGGGTCATATGGGCGAGGCCTGGGACGTCGCCAACGCCGCGCTGTTCCTCGCCTCCGATGAGTCGAAATACATCACCGGCATCGAACTCGTCGTCGATGGCGGCATAACACTAAAGATCAGTTGACAGTCCATGTCGCGTTGCGCTTGCCATAAGGCATAGGCCACGCCGGGCAGCCACCGAAGGCGCCGGCCGCGGCGGACCCACCCGTTGCATATTGTC
The DNA here is from genome assembly GCA_040392305.1 of Bradyrhizobium sp. Lineage (GTDB taxonomy): Bacteria > Pseudomonadota > Alphaproteobacteria > Rhizobiales > Xanthobacteraceae > PRO6. The sequence goes on from JBEBWH010000334.1 coordinate 3,540, forward strand.
ATCGCAACGACACGTCGAATACCCTAGGATCGCGGGCAGGCTGCAAGGCCTCACCAAACGGATTTAAGAAAAGAGGAAACTTGATGAATCTCAAAACGACATTGGCCGCAACCGCGCTGTCGCTGTTGATGGCGGGCGCGGCGCAGGCGCAGGTTTCAGTCAAGCTCGGCGTGCTCAACGACATGTCGAGCCTTTACGCCGACATTTCCGGACCGGGCTCGGTGGTCGCGGCCAATCTCGCCGTCGAGGACTTCGCCAAGTCCAACAAGGACATCAAGGTCGAGGTGATCGGCGCCGACCATCAGAACAAGCCGGATATCG
>JBEBWH010000335.1:0-3829 GCA_040392305.1 Bradyrhizobium sp.
CCGAGGCGCTGGAGCATATGGAAAAGGTCGACACGCTGGTGGTCGACAAGACCGGGACGCTGACGGAAGGCAAGCCGACCGTGGTGACGATCGAAACCGCGCAAGGCTTTGCCGAGGACGACATGCTGCGCCTTGCGGCCAGCGTCGAGCAGGCGAGCGAACATCCGCTGGCCGACGCCATCGTGCGCGCCGCGCGCGATAAGAATCTCACGCTGGCGAAGGTCGAGCAGTTCGATTCCCCGACCGGCAAGGGCGCTCTCGGCACAGTCGAAGACAAGAACATCCTGCTCGGCAACGCCGCGTTCCTGCAATCGCGCGGCGTCAGCGACGCGGCGCTGGCCGCGCGGGCGGACGAGTTGCGCGGCGACGGCGCGACCGTGATCTATATGAGCGTGGACAGCGCTGTTGCCGCGCTGTTCGCCATCGCCGATCCGATCAAGCCCTCGACGCCGGCCGCGCTGAAGGCGCTCAGCGACGACGGCCTCCGCATCATCATGCTGACCGGCGACAACACGACGACGGCCAACGCCATCGCGCGCCAGCTCGGCATCGCCGAGGTCGAGGCCGAGGTGCTGCCGGATCAGAAAAGCGCGGTGGTGGAGAAGCTGCGCAAGCAGGGCCGGATCGTCGCGATGGCGGGCGACGGCGTCAACGACGCGCCGGCGCTGGCGGCGGCCGATGTCGGCATCGCCATGGGCACCGGCACCGACGTCGCGATGGAGAGCGCGGGCGTCACGCTGCTCAAGGGCAATCTCGACGGCATCGTGGCGGCGCGCCATCTGTCGGAGGCGACGATGCGCAACATCCGGCAGAACCTGTTCTTCGCCTTCATCTACAACGCCGCCGGCATCCCGATCGCCGCCGGCGTGCTCTATCCGGTGTTCGGCCTGCTGCTGTCGCCGATCATCGCGGCGGCGGCGATGGCGCTGTCCTCGGTGAGCGTCGTCGGCAACGCGCTGCGGCTGCGGGCGGCGCGCCTCTAGCCATGCCCGCTCAGCCGACCGGATCAGCGCCGACAAACCGCATGAACACCGAGCGCCGATCCGGCGCGAACAGCACCGCCGCATAGCGCTCGGGAGTGCCGCCCTCCATGCCCGGCGACCCCATCGGCATGCCGGGCACGGCAAGGCCGAGCGCCTTCGGACGCTCCGCCAGCAGGCGCCGGATCGCCACGACAGGAACGTGGCCCTCGATCGCATAGCCATCGATCAGCGCGGTGTGGCAGCCGGCAAGATCCGCGGGAACGCGGTAGCGATTTCGGACCGATTCCAGATCCGACGTTTCCTCGATGGAGACTGTGAAACCGTTCGCGCGCAGATGCTGGACCCAGCCGAGACAGCAGCCGCAATTCGGATCGCGATAAACGGTCACAGGGTGCGGCTGTGTCGCCATCGCCGGCCGTGCGAAGGCGAGTGTCGCCAATACACCGCAGGCCGCCCGCCGCGTCATCGTTCGCTTGCTCATCGATCGATCATCCATGCCTATCCCACCGGGCAGCGATAACATCGGGCGGACGGCACGTCACGCGGGAACCTTGGCGCAGCCTGCGCGTTGCTACCGAGCTCCGTCCCCTGCGTGTCGAGGAAGGCCATGGCTGCCGTCAGCTCTCTTTCCGAGCTCGAAAACCGCATCGCGATCCTGCGCGCCAATCTGCGCGAACTCATCGAGCAGGCCGCCGCCGTCTCTGGCGAGGCCAACGAGGCGCGAACATCAGACCGTATCGCGCAGCAGACCGCCGAACTTGAGCAATTGCTCAAGGAGCAGGAAGAGCTGCGCAACCGGCTGAAAGACGACAGCTAGCCGCTCCGCACGTCAGGCCCCACAGGACCCGCTCCCAACGGAGACGCGCGCCTGGCCGCCATCGACGAACGCCGTCCCCTCACCAGCATGAGAAACTGACTGCGACGATCCGCACTTTAGAAACGCAGTTCGCGTAGCGCGCCGCGGCAATGTTCCGTCATCAGGAGCGTTTTGAGGACGATCAACCTCAGCGGCCGCGCATCGTCAATGATTTCCGTTCAAAGCTCCGCCTGCGTTCGTGAAACGGAACGATTCACGGACCATAATCCGCATCGCGGCGAGTCGTTTCTCAACTGCGCGAGGTTGACGTCTCCTCTCGGCCGCTGCCCGTGACGAAGGAGAAGGACATGACGGTTTATAGCGGCCCGGTGTTCGATATGGCCGCCAGGCAGTTCGATGTCATCGCCGATTATCTTGCCATCCCTGAAGACGAGCGCGCCCGCCTGCTGCTGCCCAAGCGCGCCGTCTCGCTGTCGCTGCCGATTCACCGCGACGACGGTTCGACGGCCGTGTTCGAGGGCTTTCGCGTTCAACACCACCTCACATTGGGGCCAACCAAGGGCGGCACGCGTTTCGCCCCAAGCGTCGATCTCGGCGAAGTTGCCGCGCTCGCGATCTGGATGAGCTGGAAATGCGCCCTGGTCGGCCTGCCTTATGGCGGCGCCAAAGGCGGCATCGGCGTCGATCCCGCCAGCCTGTCGCTGCGCGAACTGGAGTCGCTGTCCCGCCGCTACATGCAGGAGATGATCCCGTTCGTGGGACCGCATATCGACGTCATGGCGCCCGACATGGGCACCAACGAACAGGTGATGGCGTGGTTCATGGACACCTATTCCATGTATCAGGGCCGCACCATCGGCGAGATCGTCACCGGCAAGCCGGTCAGCGCCGGCGGCACGCTGGGGCGTCGCGAAGCGACGGGACGCGGCGTCGCCTATCTCACCCGGCGGGTGATGAAGCAGCTCTCGATCAGTCCCGGCGGCGCGACCGCCGTCGTGCAGGGGTTCGGCAATGTCGCCTCGATCGCAGCGCTCGAACTGTTCAATGACGGGGTCAGGATCATCGCCGTCAGCGACCACACCTGCGCGCTTCACCGCGACGGGGGGCTCGATATCCCGGCGCTGATTGCGCACACCGCGCGGCACGGCAATCTGCGGGGCTATTCGACCGAACTCCTATGCGAGCCGATGAGCATTCTGACGCTGCCCTGCGACATCCTCGTGCCCGCCGCAGTCGAACGCATGATCGACGGCAACATCGCCGAGCGCCTGCGCTGCCGCATCCTGGCCGAGGGCGCCAACGGTCCGACGACGCCGGACGCCGACATCGTACTCGAGCAGCGGCAGAAGGACGTTTTTGTGATCCCCGACATTCTCTGCAATTCCGGCGGGGTCGTGGTCAGCTACTTTGAATGGGTTCAGGGGTTGCAGCAGCTGTTCTGGGAGGAGGAGGAAGTCGTTCGGCGCGAATATCAGATCCTCGATCGCGCCTTCGAGACCATGGTGGCGCGGGCGCGGCGCGACCAGATCTCCCACCGCACCGCGGCGATGGCGATCGGCGTCGAGAAAGTCCGCGCCGCCAAGGTCTCCCGCGGCCTGTTCCCGTAAATCGGCGGACAAAAAAAGCGCCCGTGGGGAGCGGGCGCTTTTCTTGAGTCAACTTTGGGGTCGTTGATTGTCTGGGTGGTCTTCCCATTATCCACGCAGCGACTTTGGGGGGCTGGGTCAAGCTGCTACGTGAATTCCGTAAAATCCTCTGTTAGCGCACCGTCATGGTATCGCTCTGGGTCATCACGACGGTCTTGCTTGCCTTCACGACCGGTGTCGTGATCCGGGCAGTCTGATAACCGTCACCTATACTGATGCGCGCGCTGATGCTGAACGCAGCAATCGCCACCGCCGCCACGAGCGCAACCACCACAATTTTCAGGTGGGTCATGCGATCCGCGCTGTAAATTGAATGGTTCATCGAGGCCTCCATTCACGAACCGACGCCAACGCTGGTTCTTGAAAGTCAGTCTTGATCGTTC
>JBEBWH010000336.1:0-3815 GCA_040392305.1 Bradyrhizobium sp.
GCCATCGCGCCCATCGCCGGTCCCGGCGAGTGCGGCGGCGTGGATCTGGTGCGGCTTGAGGCGATCGTGTTGCCGGACCGGCGGCGCGTTGCGGTGACGCCGGCCGCGACGCTGCGGTGTGAGATCGCCGCCGAGGTCGCCGCCTGGGTGCGCGAGGATGTCGCGCCGCTGGTGGAGCGCGACGGCGCGCGGCTTGAGGGCGTCGAGAACGCCGATTCATTCTCCTGCCGTGGCCGCAACCGCGTCGCCGGCGCCAAACTCTCGGAGCACGGCCGCGCCAACGCGCTCGATATCCGCGCGCTGCGCTTCGCCGGCCGGCCGCCGCTGCATCTGCCCGCCCGCGCCACGCCGCGCGCGCTGCGCGCGCAGATGCTGGCTTCGATGTGCGCCCGCTTCACCACGGTGCTCGGCCCGGGCTCGGACGGCTATCACGAGGACCATATCCATCTCGACCTGCGTCGGCGCGGCAACGGCTACCGGATCTGCCAGTGGACGCTGGAGGACGAGACGCCGCCCGCGCCGCCGGATGCGCTGGAGGCCGGGGCGGCGGCGGCCGGGGACGAGCCGGGCCGCGCGGCTGTGGCCGAAGCCACGCGCAGGGACGATCATGCCTCGTTGGTCCCGCCCGCCGTGCCGTTGCCGCGGCCACGCCCGGCGGCGGCGCCGGCCGCCGTCGAGCCGCCGCGCCCGGACGCGGAAAAGCCCGACAGGCCGAAGGCCGAGCGCAAGGCGCGTCCGCGCCGCGCCGCGCAACGTGCGCCGGCGCTGCCGTGGCCGTTCGCGCTGTTGCCTCCGCGATGATGCCGCGCGCCCGTCTCAACAAAAAAGCGCCGGAAAACCGGCGCTTTCGTCATTCCGCTATGACGGCCGTTCAGTAGGTGCTGCCGGCCGCGCCCTGCAAGGCGAGCTTGGGATTGTAGGGCGAGTCGCCCTGCTTGGGCTCCAGCACCACCACCACCGCGCCCGGCTGGACGCGGCTGTAGAGGTCGATGACGTCCTCGTTGGTCATGCGGATGCAGCCCGAGGAGATCGACGCGCCGATATATTCAGGCTGGTTGGTGCCGTGGATACGGAACAGCGTGTCCTTGTTGCCCTGAAAGAGGTAGAGCGCGCGCGCGCCGAGCGGATTGTCCGGGCCGCCGGCAACGCGGGCCGGCAGGCCCTCGATGCGCTTGTGGATGTCGGCGGTCGGAATCCAGTCCGGCCATTCGCGCTTGTTGCCGACACGGGCGACGCCGGAGAACGCCAGCGCTTCCTCGCCGACGGTGACGCCGTAGCGGATCGCCTTGCCGTTATCGAGCACGTAATAGAGGTAGTGGTTGTCGGAATCGACCAGGATCGAGCCCGGCGTCTCCTTGCGATGGTAATCCACGATGGCGCGGCGATAGGGCTGCGGCACCGGCGTGTTGGCGTAGCGGATTTTCGCCATCAGCGCCTTGTCGCGCGCCGTCATCGTGCTGTCGGACGCCGGCTGGTAGACCGCGTTGGTGGACGCCGTCTGGCAGCCCGCCAGCATAAGGCCGGCGGCGAAGACAAGGCCAAGTTTAAAGCCGGATCTGGTGACAAGCGACGGCATCGATGGATTTCCCGGGACCTTTTGCAATGCAACAAAGCCGCCATCGGCTTGCCGCATCGAAAGCAATTGCGTGCGCTGATTATGGTGGAAATCGGCATCAATTCCAGCGACGAAAATGTGATCCCGCTTTGCAGCAAGCGGCCTGTGGCATTTTTGCCGCAAATTTCGGCCTTCGAGTTCAGTTCTTGGAACGGTTTTAGACTACCGGGCCTTTCCCGACCATCAAGCGGGTAGCCGGATGCCGCCGTAATACGGCTGTCGCACAAAATGCGGCAATGCTCTTGCCCGAATCACGTCAACTGGCGCACTGCCGGAAGCTGGCCGTGCCGTTCACTGCGGAGTGTCTTCATGCTGTCCGTTTTCGTCCCAAAGGCCGGTTCGCTGCGCAAGGTGGAGGTCGCGGACGAGGCGCTGCCGCCGGAGACGGTGTGGGTCGACCTCAAGTCGCCGACGCTGCCCGAGGAAAAGCTGGTCGAGCAGCTGATCGGCATCGAGGTGCCGACCCGCGAGGACATGCAGGAGATCGAAATCTCCAGCCGCCTCTACACCGAGAACGGCGCGCGCTACATGACCGCCACGCTGATGTGCGGCGCCGACACCGCGACCCCGCGCATCACTCCGGTGTCGTTCATCCTGTCGGCGCACCGTCTCGTCACCGTGCGTTACGACGAGCCGAAGGCGTTTCCGCTGGTCGCGGCCAAGCTCGGCCGCTCCTGTTCGCCGGCGCTGTCCGGCGACATGGTGATGCTCGAATTGCTCGACACGGTGATCGACCGTTGCGCCGACATTCTCGAGCGGGCGGGCGCCGAGGTCGATAGCGTCAGCTCGCAGGTGTTCGAGACCTCGGCCGAGCGCGGCCATTCGCGCAGCTACTCGCAGATCCTGCGCACCATCGGCCGCAAGGGCGACCTGACCTCGAAGGTGCGTGAGAGCCTGGTCTCGATCGGGCGGCTGATCTCGTTCGTCACGGTGGAAACCGAAGCGACGCGCTGGAGCAAGGAGCAGAAGGCCCAGCTCAAGACGCAGCAGCGCGACGTGCAGTCGCTCACCGACCATGCGTCCTATCTGTCGAACAAGATCACTTTCGTGCTCGACGCCATGCTCGGCGTCGTCAACCTCGAGCAGAACAACATCATCAAGCTGTTCTCGGTGATGGCGGTGGTGCTGATGCCGCCGACGCTGATCGCCTCGATCTACGGCATGAACTTCAAGTTCATGCCCGAACTCGACTGGCCGCACGCCTACCCGATCGTGCTCGGCATCATGCTGCTCGCCGCCATCGGGCCGTATCTGTTTTTCAAGTGGAAGCGGTGGCTGTGAGGGGGAGTGTATCGGTTGCGCGGTATCGACTCCCTTCTTTCTTGACACTCTTATTATGTTCTTCGAATCAAGATTTTTTATCGAGGAGCATGAGATGGCTACCAATCCTCCGAAGGGTGACGGACATCGCAATGGTGCAATCCGTGACCGCTCCCAAACATACAACACGAAAACTGAACGATGGACGAAGCGGGATACGGATACGGGCAGGTTTATCGATCAAAAATCTGATGACAAACCTTTCAAAGGGGTTCGAAAGGAACGTTAGCATCCCATCCGTCATGGCCGGGCTTGTCCCGGCCATCCCGACACTTCGGGCAGGTGCGCGCGCTACATCGCGATGTCGTCGAAGAGATCGCGCCACGTCGCGTTATCTTGTGCGATCAGTCGCGTCTTCCACGCGCGCGGCCAGTGCTTGAGATTTTTCTCGCGCTGAATTGCGTCACGCATCGTCGCGTGAACCTCGAAGTAAACCAGCCGTGTGATGTTGTAGCGCCGCGTGTGGCCATCGACCAGCTTGGTCCGATGTTCGGTAACGCGCCGGATCAGATCGTTGGTGACGCCGACATAAAGCGCGCCACCGGGGCGGCTGGCAAGAATGTACAGGTAAGCGTCCCGCATCAGTAGAGGATGATGAATCGGGATGGCCGGGACAAGCCCGGCCATGACGAGCGGAGAGGAAAGAGCCGCTGAGCTATCCGCTCTGGGTTGGTTGAAATCCGCCTGAGTAAGTCGTCTTGACAAATTTGGTATATAGGTTTATATTCCTATTTATCCCGTCCCACCCGAGGGGCGTGAGCGCGATCGTCACGAGCGCGGGACGGGAGGCGGTGGCCGCAGGCGGTGTTCGATCCGCCGTGACGCGCTTACGCTCTCTCCGCTTCGGCGGGAGGACGGCGGGGCGCAGACCGGGGATGAC
>JBEBWH010000337.1:0-3798 GCA_040392305.1 Bradyrhizobium sp.
CTTCCAAGATACGCGCTCACCACATATTGAGCACCAGCCGCGCCTCGTCGGACATGCGGTCCGGCGTCCACGGCGGATCCCAGACGATATTGACATTGACCACGCCGAGGCCGGGCACGCTCGCGACCGCATTCTCCACCATGGTCGGCAGTTCGGCGGCGGCGGGGCAGTTCGGCGTCGTCAGCGTCATCTCGATATCGACGGCGCGATCGTCCTTGATATCGACCTTGTAGATCAGGCCGAGCTCGTAGATGTCGGCCGGAATCTCGGGGTCGTACACCGTCTTGAGCGCGGCGACGATCTCGGTGCCGAGACGCTCGGTCTCTTCCGGAGGCAGCGTGGACACGGTATCCACGGCAACCGTGGCGGCCTGCGGGGTATCGGTCTCGGTTGCGGTCATGAGAAGAAATCCTGGGCCTTGATGAGGGCGTCAGCGAGCACATCGACCTCGGCGCGGGTATTATACATCCCAAACGAGGCGCGACACGTGGCGGTGACCTGGAACCGCTCCAAAAGCGGCATCACGCAATGCGTTCCCGCCCGCACCGCGATGCCGGCGCGGTCGATGATGGTGGCGATGTCGTGCGGATGCGCGCCCTTCATCTCGAACGAGACGAGCGGCCCGCGTTCGCGCGGATTGCCGATCAGGCGCAGCGAGTTGATTTCGCGCAGCCGTTCGACCGCGTATTCGAGCAGGTCGTGCTCATGCGCGGCGATGCGCTCCTTGCCGATCGAGTCGACATAGTCGATGGCGGCGCCGAGCCCGATCGCCTGGACGATCGCCGGCGTCCCCGCCTCGAACCTGTGCGGCGGCTCGCCGTAGCTCACCCAGTCCTGCGCCACTTCGCGGATCATCTCGCCGCCGCCCATATAGGGCCGCATCGTCGCGAGCAGATCATATTTGCCGTAAAGCGCGCCGATCCCGGTCGGGCCATACAGTTTGTGGCCAGTGAAGATGTAGAAATCCGCGTCGAGGTCCTGCACGTCGACGTTGAGATGCACCGCCGCCTGGCTGCCGTCCACCAGCACCGGGATGCCGCGCGCATGCGCAAGTCCGATGACATCCTTGACCGGCACCAGCGTGCCGAGCGCATTGGACATCTGCGTGATGGCGACGAGCTTGGTGCGCGGCGACAGCAGCTTCTCGAACTCGTCGAGCAGGAAGTTGCCGTCGTCGTCGACCGGCGCCCATTTCAGCACCGCGCCGTGGCGCTCGCGCAGGAAATGCCACGGCACGATATTGGAGTGGTGTTCGAGGATCGACAGCAGGATCTCGTCGCCCGCGCCGATATTCGGCTCGCCCCATGAAGAGGCGACGAGATTGATCGCCTCGGTCGCGTTGCGCGTGAAGATGATTTCCTCGTGACGCGCCGCGTTGAGAAAGCGCCGGACCTTTTCGCGCGCGCCCTCATAGCCCTCGGTTGCGGCGTTGGCGAGGTAATGCAGGCCGCGATGCACGTTGGCGTATTCGAAGCTGTAGGCTTGCGTCATGCGCTCGAGCACGGCGGTCGGCTTCTGCGCCGAGGCGGCGTTGTCGAGATAGACCAGCGGCTTGCCATAAACCTGCATCGCCAGCGCGGGAAAATCCTCCCGCACGCGGGCGACATCATAGGAGCCGTTGGCGACCGCCGGATGCGTGCTCATGAGCGTGCCTTGAGCCAGCGCTCCGCGAGGTTCTCCGCCGCTTCGCGCAAGCCGTTGTCGGCGATCGTCTCGATCGCCTCGCCGACGAATGCCTGGATCAGCATCGCCTGCGCTTCCTTTTCCGGCAGGCCGCGGGCGCGCAGATAGAACAGCAGGCTGTCGTCGAGCGCGCCGGTGGTGGCGCCGTGGCCGCAGGTCACGTCGTCGGCGAAGATTTCCAGCTCGGGCTTGTTGTCGACTTCCGCCTCGTCGGAGAGCAGAAGCGCCCGCGTCATCATCTTGGCGTCGGTCTTCTGTGCGTCGGGATGCACGTTGATGCGCCCCTGGAATACGGAATGCCCACGGTCGTCGACGACGGCGCGGAATTCCTCGCGGCTGTCGCAATGCGGCACCATATGGTCGAGCACCAGCGTGGCGTCGCCATGCTGCTGCTCGCGCAGCAGATTGATGCCGTTGATCGACGCATGGGCGTTCTCGCCAAGGAAGCGGACGAAAGCCTGATAGCGGCTCAGTCGCGCGCCCGTCGTCATGCAGAAGCTGTTCAAACGCGACTTCGCATTGAGCGTCACGATCGCGGTCGAGATATTGGCGGCGTCGTGCGCGTCCTCGACGAGACGCACATGCTCCAGCTCGGCGTCGTTGCCGATCCAGATCACCATCGCGTCATGCGCCTGGTAATCATGCGCGCCCTCGGCGGCGACGAAGCTCTCCACCAGCGTGGCGCGCGCGCCATGGCCGAGCCGCAGGAACGAGCGCGTCACGGCGGAAGCGCCCTTTTGCGTGGACACATGGACGACATGCAGCGGCGTCGCCGGACGAGCCCCGTCCGCGACGTCGAGCACGACGCCGTCGGTCGCCATCGCGGCGTTGAACGCCACCATCACATCGTCGGTGACGTCGGTGCGCAGCAAATCCGCCCGCGCCGCATTGCCGGCATCGTCGAGCAGGTCGCCGAGCCGGCGCAGCGTCACGCCGCTCTCCAGCGCGCCCGTCTCCGAAAGCTGCGGGACGAACACGCCGTCCACCAGCACGAACTGCGTCGCGCCGGCGACGTCGAGCACATCGAGCGCCGCTTTCGCCTTCGCGAGCGCGGCCGCATCCGGCGCAGGCGCCAGCGGCGCGAGTTCGCCGAGCTGTGCCCGCAGATCGGTGTATTTCCATTCCTCGACGCGCCGATGCGGCAGGCCGCGCGCGGAGAAATCAGCGAAGGAAGCCTCGCGCCACTCGGCGACAGGCCCCGAACCCGGCAGCCGGCTGCGCGCCGCGGCGAACAAGTCGCGCAACGCACGCTCCGGAGCAGGCTTGACCAGTGCAACGTTCATGAGTGGGTCCTGTCAGGCAGCCTTCTCGTCCTCGAACTGGGCGTAACCGGATTCCTCCAGCTCAAGCGCCAGCTCCTTGCCGCCGCTCTTCACCACGCGCCCGTTCGACATCACATGCACGACGTCGGGGACGATGTAGTTGAGCAGCCGCTGATAGTGGGTGATCACGACGAAGCCGCGACCGGCCGAACGCAGCGCATTGACGCCGTCGGCGGCGATGCGCAGCGCATCGATGTCGAGACCGGAGTCCATCTCGTCGAGAATGCACAGGCTCGGCTCGAACAGCGCCATCTGCAGCACTTCGTTGCGCTTCTTCTCGCCGCCGGAGAACCCGACATTGACGCCGCGCTTGAGCATGTCCTGCGGAATGTTGAGGCGGGCGCTGACTTCGCGCACTTTCTTCAGAAAGTCGGGCGTCGACATTTCCTCTTCGCCGCGCGCCTTGCGCTGCGCGTTGAGCGCCGTGCGCAGGAAATTCATCGTCGCGACGCCGGGAATTTCCACCGGATACTGGAAGGCGAGGAAGACGCCCTTGGCGGCGCGCTCGTCCGGCTCCATCGCGAGCAGATCCTCGCCCTCGAACAGGATTTCGCCGTCCGTCACCTCGTAGCCGGGCTTGCCGGCGACGACATGGCTGAGCGTCGATTTGCCGGAGCCGTTCGGCCCCATGATGGCGTGCACCTCGCCCTTGTTCACGGTCAGCGTCAGGCCGTGGAGAATCTCGCGCTCCTCGACGCGGACTTTCAGATTTTTGACTTCGAGCAGCGCGCTCATCCCACACTTCCTTCCAGCGAGATCGAGATCAGCTTCTGCGCCTCGACCGCAAATTCCA
>JBEBWH010000338.1:0-3766 GCA_040392305.1 Bradyrhizobium sp.
ACGGCCTCCATGCGGCCGTTGCCGTGGGCGATGCCGGCCGGCAGTCCGCTGCCTGCGAACTGCTGCATGAAATGCCAGCCGCCGGCAATGAGCGCCAGTGCGATAACGGCCCAAAGCCAGATATTGCGCGACAGTGCCTTGAATCTTTCAATCACTTGCTGTGGCCCATTTTTAGATGCCAGTTTTCCTATTGCGACAAGCGGATGAGCAGACCTAGAGTTTTTCCGCCTCTCGATGGAATCAGAAGCGGATCTCTAAAGCGTTTTCTTCACGCAAACCGGTTCCCACTTCGCTCGAAAACGCTCTAGTCTAGCGGCCGGTTTCCGGCCGTGCCGTGGTGTTGGGCCAGATGAGATGCGCGATGGCTTTGTGCAATTCGCTCAACCATAGCACCGAGCTTGCAACCGCGGTACATAGCAGCCAGTCGCCGGCGCTGAGAGCGACCGTGGCGAAGGCCTCCTGGAGAAACGGCGTATAGATCACCGCAGCGTGCAGCGCCAATGACAGCGCGACCGCGCTCCACAGCCATCGATTTCTGAACAGGTCGCGCAGCGCGCTGCGCTCGTCCGAGCGTGCGTTGAAGGCATTGAACAACTGGAACAGCACCAGCGTGGTGAACGCCATGGTCTGGCCATAGGCGGTCGATCCGCTCCCCTCGATCAGCCCGCCCGGCAAGGCCGCATCGATCACCGCAAGCGTGCCGATGGCCATGATCGCTCCCACGACGAAGATATGCCGCCACATTTGCGCGGTGATGACGCCTTCGTTTCGCGGCCGGGGCGGGCGGCGCATCACATCCGCCCCCGCCGGATCTGCACCGATGGCGAGCGCTGGCGCGCCATCCGTCACCAGGTTGATCCACAGGATCTGTGTCGCCAGAAGCGGCAGCACGATCTCGCCAGTGGAGGTGGCAAGGCCGATCGTGCCGGCAAGAAGAAAGCCGAAGAACATCGTCATGATCTCGCCGATGTTCGACGACAGCAGGTAGCGAAGAAATTTCCTGATGTTGGAAAAAATCGTTCGCCCTTCCGCGACGGCCGCGACGATGGTGGCGAAATTGTCGTCGCCCAGAACCATGTCGGCGGCTTCCTTGGAGACGTCGGTTCCGGTGATGCCCATGGCGATGCCGATATCCGCGGTTTTCAGCGCCGGGGCATCGTTGACGCCGTCGCCGGTCATGGCGACGATGTCGCCGCCGCGCTGCAGGGCCTGCACGATCCGAAGCTTGTGCTCGGGATTGACGCGCGCATATACGGAAACGTCGCGCACGGTGCGGCTGAGTTCATCCTCCGTCATGGCCGCAAGCTCGGCGCCGGTGACGACGCGCTGCGTCGCGGCGATGCCAAGCTCGGCGGCGATGATCCCTGCGGTTTTGGGATGGTCGCCGGTGATCATGATAGGGCGGATGCCGGCGGCTTTTGCCTGCGCGACTGCCTCACGTGCCTCCGGGCGCGGCGGATCGATCATGCCGATCAGGCCGACAAACACCAGGTCCTGTTCGATCGCCTCGTCGAACGTCGCATAGCGCGCCGGCTCGTTCGGCAGCGACCGGAAGGCAACGCCAAGCGTGCGCAAGGCGTCCGCGGCCAACGCATCGTTGCTGGCCATGATCTCGGCCCGGCGCGCGTCGGTGAGCGGGGTCGCATCCTGTCCGACAAGCTCGTGGCTGCAATGCGACAACAGGACGTCGGGGGCGCCCTTGGTGGCGACGATGACGCGATCCCGGCGTTCGGCATCGGTGTGGATCGTCGTCATCAGCTTGCGTTCGGACGAGAATGGCACCTCGCCGACGCGGGCATAGCGGGCATCGAGCATGTGCGGTAGCAGGCCGGTCTTGCGTGCGGCGACAATGAGGGCACCTTCGGTCGGATCGCCCTGCACGGTCCAGCGTCCCTCCTGTTCCTGCAGGATCGCGTTGTTGGCGCGGTCGGCCGCGGTCATCGCGCGGGCAAGCTCGAATTCCAGCGCGCCGTTGTTCGATGCGTCGTCGTCAAGATGTACTTCGCCGAACGGCGCATAGCCGGTGCCGGACAGGACGGTGCAGCCGCTGGCCGTGACGATCCGGCGCACCGTCATCTCGTTCTTCGTTAGCGTGCCGGTTTTGTCGGACGCGATCACCGTGGCCGAGCCAAGCGTCTCGACGGCGGCGAGCCGGCGAATGATCGCACGCTTGCCGGCCATGCGCTGCATGCCGATCGACAGCACCGCCGTGACGACGGCGGGCAGACCCTCGGGCACGGCCGCGACGGCGAGAGCAACGCCGAGGATCAGCAGATTGAAGAACCCGGACGGGTCTCTGATGTCGCTGGCAAGAAAGATGGTGCCGATCATCACCACGGCGATCAGCACCACGGCGACGGCGAGGGCCTTGCCCGTGCGGCCGAGCTCTCTTTGCAGCGGCGTGATTTCGTCCGGCGTTTTTTGCAACAGGCCGGCGATCCGCCCCATCTCGGTGTGCATCCCGGTCGCCGTCACCACGGCACGGCCGTGGCCGTAGACCGCAGTCGTGCCGCTGAACACCATGCTGTGCCGGGCGCCGATCTCATCGGCGGTGGCCGGCGTCACGCTCTTGGAGACCGGGACGCTTTCTCCCGTGAGGGCAGCCTCGGCCGTCTGCAGCGACGTTGCGTCGATCAGCCGCGCGTCGGCCGGAATGGTGTCGCCCTCGGCGATCACGATGATGTCGCCCGGCACCAGAGCCGTCGTCGGGAGACTGCGGCGGTCGCCGTCGCGAACGACATTGGCGTGGGCGGCGGTCATTTCGCGCAGCGCCGCGACCGCGCGTTCGGCGCGAGCCTCCTGAATGTAGCCCATCATGCCGTTGAGAATGACGATGGCCATGATCGCGATGGCCTCGTAGGGCAACGCGGTGGCCCGCTCGTGCAGCCAGATCGCCGCCGATATGCCTGCCGCCGCGATTAGCAGCAGCACCAGGACGTCAAGAAACTGGTCGAGGAATTTGCGCCATTCGGGGCGGGGCGCAGCCGAATCCAGTTCGTTCGCGCCGTAGCGCGCGAGGCGGCGCTCCGTCTCGGCCTGGGTCAGTCCGCGATCAGCGTCGGTGCAAAGCGCAGCGACAACCTGTTCGGCGGTTTTCCGATGAGGTTCGTGCGCCATCAGGTCGGTCGATCGGCTGTCCATGCTTCAAGGCTGTTGTTGGTGAACCTATTGGATAGCAGTGGTTGGGGGCGCGGCTGGATGATCTGGATCAATCCTTCAACTCACGGTTTGGCGAGCGGCGGCACCGCGATCAGAACGGATTTTCTTCGACGAGGTGGACAATTCCCGCTACGGCCTCGACTGCGACAACGAAGGCAAGGCCATGGCCGGGCACGGTCAGCTCTGCGGCACGGACGATTTCCTGAAGGATGATGTCCTTCAGATAGGCAGGAACGATCGTCAGAACGACCTCCTTTTTCCGGTTCGATCTGAATGCCGAACACACGCTGCTGTTCGTTACGGCCGATGCCGCGCCTGAATAGAACGGTGCTGCCATGGGCGCCGGCGTTCATCGTCGCTTCCAGTATGGTGTCGCCCCAAACCACTGGCCGTCGTGGCGGACCTCACCGAGATAAAGGCGGTTCTTCAGCAGATGGGCAAGCACACCGTAGCGGAAGGCGATGCCGCCATTAAGCGCGAATTTTTGGTCTGGCGTTGCTTGGTGACGATGCCGCGACGATCGAGCTCTGCAACGAGCCGGCCAAAGCTTCTGTGCTCAAGGTATGGTGATCTGTCGGTGTGTCGGCAGTGCCAGCTGCTTGATGTT
>JBEBWH010000339.1:0-3764 GCA_040392305.1 Bradyrhizobium sp.
GGCGCAATTGTCCCGGATGCGGTGCAGCGTGCAACGATGCGCCGCTGATCCGGGACCGTTGCACCGGCAGCATATGGAACGATCCCGGCTCTGCGACGCATCGCTGCGCTTTGCTTGCGCTGCATCGCGTCCGGGATGCGGATCCCATCCCCGGCGTGTCGCCTTAAAAGGACTGCGCTATCCGCCCTCGATCTCCTCGCGCAGCAATTCCAGCTCCAGCCATTGTTCTTCCGCCGCGTGCAGCTTGTCCTGCGCCTGCGTCAGCGCCAGCGTGGCGGCATCGAACGCCTGGCGGTCGCGCGCGTAAAGTTGCGGATCGTCGAGCAGCGCCTGATGCTTGGCAATTTCGGCGCGAAGCGAATCCATCGTCGCCGGCAGCGTGTCGAGCGCGTGCTTGTCCTTGAAGCTGAGCCGCTTGCGCGGCGCAGCAGTTGGCGCGGGTTGCGGCTTGTCCGCCTTCGGCGCGCTGGTGCCCTTCTTCGGCGTCTCGCGCGCAAGGTCGTCGCCGCGCTGCGCCAGCATGTCGCTATAGCCGCCGGCATATTCGAGCCAGCGTCCGCCGCCGTCGGGCGCGATCACCGACGTTACCACGCGGTCGAGAAAATCGCGGTCGTGGCTGATCAGGATCACCGTGCCCTGATAGTCGGCCAGCATCTCCTCCAGCACGTCGAGCGTTTCGAGATCGAGATCGTTGGTCGGCTCGTCGAGCACGAGAAGATTCGATGGCTTGGCCAGCGCGCGCGCCAGCATCAGCCGGCCGCGCTCGCCGCCGGACAGCGCCTCCAACGGCGTGCGCATCTGTTCCTGCGCGAACAGGAAGTCGCGCATATAGCCCGAGACATGCTTCGGCTTACCGCCGACCATCACAGTGTCGCCGCGTCCGCCGGTCAGCGCGTCGGCAAGCGTCGTTTTCGGATCGAGGCTTTCGCGATGCTGATCGAGCGTGGTCATCTCGATATTGACGCCGAGCCGCACCGTGCCGCTGTCGGGCGCGAGCGCGCCGGTCAAGAGATTGAGCAGCGTGGTCTTGCCCGCGCCGTTCGGGCCGATGATGCCGAGTCGGTCGCCGCGCTGGATGCGGGTGGAGAAATTTTCCACGATGGCGCGGCCGTCATAGGCCTTGGCGATGCCGCGCGCCTCGATCACCAGTGTGCCGGACTTGTCGGCATCGGCGGCGGCGAGGCTGGCCTTGCCGGTCGCGCCGCGATAGTCGCGCCGCTCCGCGCGCAGCGCATGCAGATTGGCGAGCCGCTTGACGTTGCGCTTGCGCCGGCCGGAGACGCCGTGGCGCAGCCAGTGTTCCTCGGCGACGATCTTGCGATCGAGCTTGTGCTGGTCGCGCTCTTCTTCCGCGAACACCTCATCGCGCCATGCCTCGAACGCGGCGAAGCCGCGCGCGATGCGGCGGATGCCGCCGCGATCGAGCCACGCGGTAGCGTTGGACAGGTTGGCGAGAAAGCGGCGGTCGTGGCTGATCGTCACCAGCGCGCAGTTGCGGCCGCGCAACTCGTTCTCCAGCCAGGTGATGGTCGGCAGGTCGAGATGATTGGTCGGCTCGTCGAGCAGCAGGATGTCGGGCGAGGGCGCCAGCACCCGCGCCAGCGCCGCGCGCCGCGCCTCGCCGCCCGAAACCTGCGCGGGGTTTTCCGCGCCGGTGAGCCCGAGCTGTTCGATCAGATAGCGCGCCTGATACGGATCGTCGCCGGGGCCGAGTCCGGCCTCGACATAGGCGAGCGTGGTACTGAAGCCGGAGAAGTCCGGCTCCTGCGGCAGATAGCGGATCGTCGCGCCGGGCTGCACGAAACGCTCGCCGCGATCGGGTTCGATCAGCCCGGCGGCGATCTTCAGCAGCGTCGATTTGCCCGAGCCGTTGCGGCCGATCAGGCAGATGCGCTCGCCCGCCGAGACCGACAGTTCGACGCCTTCGAGCAGCGGCGTGCCGCCGAAGGTCAGCGCGATGTCTTTCAGTTGGACGAGAGGCGGCGCCATGGTCAGCCCTGGTTGTAACGACGCTGGATGCGGCGGATGGTCTGGTCGAGTGCGGAAAGAAACGCCGAGCGGTCGCGCGGCGAGAACGCGCGCGGGCCGCCGGTGACGTCGCCGCTCTCGCGCAGGTCCGTCATCAGGTTGCGCACCGCCAGCGCCATGCCGATCGATTCTTCGGTGAACGCCTTGCCGTTGGGCGCGAGCACCATCGCGCCCGCCTTGACGCAGCGGTCGGCGAGCGGGATGTCGGCGGTGACGACGATATCGTCGGCGCCGGCGCGCGCGGCGATCCAGTCGTCCGCTGCGTCCATGCCGCCGCCTGCGGCGACGCGCTCGATCATCGGGTCCTGCGGCACGCGGATGAAATTGCCCGCGACGACGCTCACCGGCCAGCCGTGGCGGGCGGCGACGCGATAGATCTCGTCCTTCACCGGGCAGGCGTCGGCATCGACATAGATGCGGCTGGTCGTCACGAAATGGGTTCCGTCGGTCGCGATAGAGCGTGCAGGCGTGGCATGATCTCCGCGCCCTTGCCATGCGGCGCGCATCGCGTACCATCCCGCGCCGGAAACCACAAATCGCCGGAGAGGACATGGCCGAACGCATCCGCCGCATTATCGCCTTCAACAGTGCCACGGCGTCCGAAAACAAGATGCACGACGACACCGTGGCGCGGACTTACGGCTTCGCGGGCGGTCTCGTCACCGGCGTCGATGTGTTCGCGTATATGGCGCATATGCCGGTCGAGGCCTGGGGCCGCGATTTTCTCGCGCGCGGGACGATGGAGGCGCGGTTCCTCAAGCCGGTCTATGACGGCGAGGAGATCGCAATCATCGCCGACGATCGGGACGGCGCGCTGGCGCTGCGCGTCGAGAGCCGCGGCGAGGTCTGCGCCACGGGACAGGCGGGCCTGCCCGCCGCCGCGCCGCTGGTCGATCCGCACGGCTATCAGGACACGAGGCCGGCCGCCGTGCGCGCGCCGGTCGAATTGTCGTCCTATCCCGCGGGCGGCTGGCTCGGCACCGCGCCGCAGGCGTGGCGCGAGGATACGGCGGCGGCTTATCTCGGCGAGGTGCGCGAGGACGACGCGCTCTACGAGCGCAACGGGCTGTGCCATCCCGGCATGCTGCAGCGGCTGATGAATCAGGTGCTGATGGAGAACGCCATTCTGGGGCCGTGGATCCACGTCGGCAGCCGGATGCAGTTGCTGGCGGAAGCGCATCTCGGCGACGTGCTCACCGCGCGCGCCAAGGTGATCGACAATTACGAGCGCAAGGGCCATCGCTTCGTCGAACTCGATGCGCTGATCGTCGCGGGCGGCGACGTGCCGGTGGCGAAGTGCTGGCATTGCGCCATCTGGCAGCCGCGCGCGCAGGCGGCGGCGTAGCGCGAGATCGTTATCGCCGCATCCGGCACATGAGGCCGCTTACGTCCCCGCGCGCGCGTCGCGAATGGCGCGCCAGACGCGCTCCGGCGTCAGCGGCATGTCGAGATGCCGGATGCCGTAGCCGGAGAGCGCGTCGAGCACCGCGTTGACCAGCGTGGCGAGACTGCCGGCGCAGCCGGCTTCGCCGCAGCCCTTTGCGCCGAGCGGGTTGGTGACGGCAGGCGAGGGCTGGTCGCCGATGCGGAAGCCGGGCACGTCGCCGGCGCGCGGCAGCGCATAGTCCATCAGCGAGCCGGTGATCGGCTGGCCTTCGCCGTCGTAGCGCACCTCCTCCATCAGCGCCTGGCCGATGCCCTGGGTGACGCCGCCATGGACCTGGCCCTCGACGATC
>JBEBWH010000340.1:0-3746 GCA_040392305.1 Bradyrhizobium sp.
ACGAGCGCCCCGGTATCGTTGTCATGCTGCATAAAAGCTGGCACCCGCCTCGAATTTTCTGCCGGTCATACCCGAAGCGCTGGAATCCGCCCGGAAGGTCGATGCGGCGTCCGCGTATCCCAGATGCGGATTGAAGCACTGCCGGCGCGGATGACGGCTCCGAAACGGCCAATGGAGGAGGGGCGGCGGGACGGCAAGGCTTGCATGACGCAAGCGGGCTGTGCGGCCGCCTGTCTTGCGAATCGCCGATGGCTGGATGGTTTGGAAGCCCGGCCTTTCATGAAAAGTCGAAAAGCCCCCCGCGCTGGCGGTGATCGCTGTTTTCGATCTGAGGAAGGACAACACTGGTTTGACGGGGTTTTGTCTTTGAATTTGGTGGAAGGGGTGGCAAAACCACCTATCCCAAATTCTATTATGCTCTTACTTCATTAGCTTGGGCTTGTCCTCCGCTCCGGGCGGAATTCAGTCATGGGAGCTTGGCGCGTGTCTGGCCTATTCGTTCTGCTGGCGCAGGGCTGCATTTATTTCGCCGTCCTTGCTGCCATCTTTTATTATCGGAAAACGATCGGTATCGGGGTATTTTTCTGCGTTCTCGGCGCGATGCATTTTCTCGAGACCTACCTGGCAGCTGTCTATTTTATCGTGCTGCCGTTCGGCCTGATTTCGCCGGGCTCAACCGTCATGTTCACCGGCAAACTGGCCTTCTTCCTGCTGCTTTACATCAAGGAAGATGCCGAGAGTATGCGGCAGCCGATCTACGGCCTGCTGGCTGGAAACATGCTCATGGTGGTGTTGACGCTTGTCCTGCGTTTCCCCACCGATCTGGCTAACCTGAGCGGATATCCTCCGGATTTGCGCTTCCTGGATCAAATCGGTTTCCTCATGATCTGGGGATCCATCCTGCTCTTTATCGATTTGATCGCTCTGGTGCTCTTGTACGAGCGGCTGGGGCGGCTGGTGACGAATGCTCTCTTTGCCCGGCTGTTCATTAGCCTTGCCGTTGTATTGAGCTTCGATCAGATCGCATTCTACGCGGGGCTGCGCATTGTAAATAACGTGCCGATATCCGCCTTCTATGGCGGGTGGATCGCAAAAATGGGCGCGGTATGCTTTTTCAGCGGGACGATCGCGCTGTATCTGCGCTTCGCCGAGGAAAGCACGGCGCGGGTCAGACCGTATCGTGCCGCGGACGTGTTCGATCGGCTCACCTATCGCCAGCGCTACGAAAAATTGGTCGAACAGGTCGGCAAGGATTCTCTGACCGGGCTTCAGGACCGGGGACGTTTCGATATCAAAGGCCCTGATATGTTGAGGCTCGCCTCACGGACAGATCGCAACGTCAGCCTGATGATGATCGACATTGATCACTTCAAGTCGATCAACGACGAGTATGGGCACCCTCAGGGCGACAGGGTCATACGCGACGTGGCGGGAGCGATCATGCAAGTCAAGCGCGAAGGGGACGAACTGTTCCGCTATGGCGGGGAGGAGTTCGCGCTGCTCTGCCCCGAGTCACCATCGGGCACGGCGGCATTGTCGGAGCGCGTAAGGGAGGCGGTGGCCGATTTAAGCCATTTCGGGCTGGAGCGTTCAGTAACCGTGAGTATTGGGATCGCAACATATCCCGTTGATGGACGAGACTTTCCGGAATTGCTCAGGAAGGCGGATGCAGCGCTTTATATGGCAAAGTCGCGCGGCAGAAATGCAAGCGTCAGCGCATCCGAAATAGTCAACGCGCGCGCTGTCGAAAGTATTCAATAATTTCGCTTGCCACTGGCTTCATCGTCGAGATCAAGCCGACGCCATCTAGTTGGTGACCGTGCGGTTGGCGATCGGCGCGCTGCCGACATCGACTTGAAGATCGTGCGAATGGAGACGGCCGGACCGGTAGGGATCACCGGCCTTCTGAATGGTGAGTGGGACATCGCCGAGTTCAGAACGGTGCCGGTGGTCCAACGGGCGCTGGATGGTCAGGAGCCGATGATCCTGCTCGCAGCCGAACATCTCGCCGCGCTCTACATGATCGGTGGTCGTGGCGTCCGCTCTCCAGAAGATCTTCGTGGGCTTGAGATCGGCGTGATCCTGGAAATCGCTCAGACGGTTCTGCCGATCGCGTTGCGACTTGTGCCGCAGCATGAGAGACTTCTGCCGCCCTTCACGCCCGGAGCGCATATCAATGTCCACATCGCGCCGGGATTGATGCGGCAATATTCCCTCTGCGGCGATCCTGCGAATACGGAAAGCTATCGTCCTGGCATCAAGCTGAAGCCCGTCGCGAGGCGGCTCGGCAGCCATCCATCATTCGTTCGAGGTCGGGACCAAGCTGCGCATCAGCAAGCCGCGCAATCTGTTTCCGCTTGCCGATAACGCGAGTAAAACTTTCTGGTGGGCGGCGGCATCGGGATTACGCCGATGCTGGCGATGGCGCATGCGCTTCAGGATGCGGCTGTTTTCTGAGGTGATCTGAGGCGCACGTTGGCTCAATCCGGCCATCCTATACGAGCATTCACACTTCACACCCCATAAGCTCGCTCACGAACATCCCGTGGTCGAGCCGCAGGTGTCGCACTTCATGCAGGTGCCGTTGCGCACCAGCGTAAAGTTGCCGCACTCCGAGCACATCTCGCCCTCATAGCCTTTGGCCTTCGCCTCGGCGCGGCGCTCGGCCTTGCTTGGCGCTGCAACGGCAGTGGCGGCCGCGGTGCCGGGCTTGCTCCAGCCTTGTGTTTCGAGCTTTTCGGTCGGGGAGAGCTGCGGCTGCGCCTCGACCTTGCGCGCGGTCGCGGCCTGCGTCTGCGCGGCCGTCGTCGCGGCGCCGCCGATGGCGGTGACGTTGCTGCCGCTGTCCGCCGTTGTCGTGGCGGTGCTGCTCGACACCAGTCCGAGCCGCTCGCCACGCGAGCGCGTCAGCCCCTTCGACAGATACTTGTTGGCGATGAAGCCTTCCGGCGCGCGGCCTTCGCCGACGCCCTTGCCGAGCGCATCGAACCCGGTCTCGTTGGGATCGACATGCGCGAGATCGAAGCGCGACAGATAGCTCACCGCCAGTTCGCGGAAGACGTAGTCGAGGATCGAGGTGGCGTATTTGATCGAGTCGTTGCCCTGCACCGGGCCGGCCGGCTCGAAGCGGGTGAAGGTGAAGGCGTCGACATACTCCTCCAGCGGCACGCCGTATTGCAGGCCGAGCGACACCGCGATGGCGAAGTTGTTGATCAGCGAGCGCAGTGCCGCGCCTTCCTTGTGCATGTCGATGAAGATTTCGCCGAGGCGACCGTCATCATATTCGCCGGTGCGCAGATAGACCTTGTGGCCGCCGACCACCGCCTTCTGGGTATAACCCTTGCGGCGGTCGGGCATGCGCTCGCGCTCGTGCATCACCACGATGCGCTCGACCAGCCGCTCCACCACCTTCTCGGACACCTGCGCGGCGCGCGCCGCCATCGGCTTCTCGATCAGGGCGTCGAGCGCCTCGTCGTCGTCCTCGTCGTCGGCGATGAGCTGAGCGTTGAGCGGCTGAGACAGTTTTGAGCCGTCGCGATAGAGCGCGTTGGCCTTAAGCGCGAGTTTCCACGACAGCAGGTAGGCGGACTTGCAGTCCTCCACCGTCGCGTCGTTGGGCATGTTGATGGTCTTGGAGATGGCGCCGGAGATGAACGGCTGCGACGCCGCCATCATGCGGATGTGGCTTTCCACCGACAGATAGCGCTTGCCGATCTTGCCGCACGGATTGGCGCAGTCGAACACCG
>JBEBWH010000341.1:0-3718 GCA_040392305.1 Bradyrhizobium sp.
GCCTCGACGATGGTGCGCGTCGAGGGGCCGCCCGAGCCCATGATGATGCCGGTGCGCTCATTGGAGACTTCGTTCGCCTCCAGCCCGGCATCAAGGATGGCCTGCTCCATGGCGACGTGATTCCAGGCCGCGCCCTCGGCGAGGAAACGCATGGCGCGGCGGTCGATCACCTCGGCCGGGTTGAGCGTGGGCCGGCCATATACCTGCGAGCGGAAGCCGAGTTCGGTGAAACTCGCGGCCTGGGTGATGCCGGACCTCGCGTCATGGAGGCTTGCCAGCACCTCCTGCGTGTTGTTTCCGATGGATGAGACGATGCCCATTCCGGTGACGACAACCCGCCTCATATGCGCTCCGCTCGTTGACAAACCCGTTGACCGGACAACGCCACACCGGGCCTGCCCGCGCTAGGAAGTTGCTTTGCCGCCCCGCCCGTATCCGCGGCGACCCTTTGCCGCCGGAACGCCGTTACGGCGTCGCTTCCGGCGCCGCGTCCTGCCGGAAAAGGCCGACCTTGAGATCCTTGGCGCGATAGATAATCTCGCCGTCCGCCGAAAGCCAGCCATCGGCGACGCCAAGCACCAGTTTGGATCGCATGATCCGCTTCATGTCGATCTGGTAGACGACCTTGCTGATATTCGGCAGCACCTGTCCGGAGAATTTGAGATCGCCAAGCCCGAGGGCGCGGCCGCGCCCCTCACCGCCCAGCCAGCCGAGGAAAAAGCCGACCATCTGCCACAACGCGTCGAGGCCGAGGCAGCCCGGCATGACGGGATCGCGCTTGAAGTGGCAGCCGAAAAACCAAAGGTCGGGCTTCACGTCGAGCTCGGACCGGATCAGACCCTTGCCGAATTCGCCCCCGGTCTCGGTGATTTCGATGATGCGATCGAACATCAGCATGGGCGGCAGCGGCAGCTGGGCGTTGCCCGGACCGAACATTTCGCCGCGCCCGCAGGCCAGCAGATCTTCATACTGGTAACTATTCTGCCGGATATGCATCCGCGCTCGCCCCCGTTTCCTGTCGGCCCAAAGCTTGATATCGAAGACCCGAGCGTTCAGGGCTCAAGGCTCAAGATTGGACAGCACGCGCCAATAAAACTCGCACCGCTCGGAAAACGGCAGAGATTTCAATTACTAAGTTAGCCCGACACGTTTTGCCACACGGCTAAACTCGCGCTCTCTATCACAGAGCTTCCCTCGTTCAAAGGTGCCGCGATCAGAGGGTGCCCAAACGATATACTGACCCCGCATCCAGTTGCGAAAAACTTGCATCTGATCTGATTGTTTCCTATAGTTTTACGACACGATGGGGATAACGGCTGCAGGCCGCAGATTGGACAACGTCGTTGATGAGTGAGAGTAACGAAGCCGAGCTGGCTCGGGACACCGTGAGGCCGGCGGTTCCGCCGCGAGCGCCGCTGCTGACGGGCTGCCCCTGGCACGACGTCAATGAGATGCTGCAATCCGTCGGATTGCGGCCGACACGGCAACGCATGGCGCTGGGCTGGCTGCTGTTCAGCAAAGGCGGCCGGCATCTCACGGCTGAAATGCTCTACGAAGAGGCGACCAGCGCCAAGGTGCCGGTGTCGCTCGCAACCGTCTACAATACGCTCAACCAGCTCACCGACGCAGGGTTGCTGCGGCAGGTCAGCGTCGACGGCTCAAAGACCTATTTCGACACCAATGTGTCGTCGCATCACCACTTCTACATCGAAGGCACGCATGAGCTGGTCGATATTCCCGACCACAATCTGTCGCTGACCTCGCTGCCGGAAGTGCCCGAGGGTTACGAGATCAGCCGCGTCGACATGGTGGTGCGCCTGCGCAAGAAGCGCTGACGCGATCTGATCCTCATACCAAACCAATGCAGCGCATGCCTTCGCATGCGCCGTTTTTGTTTGGCGGCACGGCCGACATGACGTGTGCATGGGGCATAGATCGAGAAAAACGCCCGAAGCGCGGACTTTTTATCAGTCGATCTTCTCGTCGGCGTAAACGCCCCACAGGCGCTGCTGCTCGATATAGCCGTCGAAGTTGCGACCCGTGATGCGGCACCAGCCGCTCTCGCAGCGCTTCACTTGCGCCACCACGCCGGCCTGCAAACGGGCCGCGACAGCGCTCTCCCTGTCGGCGCGATCATAGAGCAGCGCGAGTTCATCCTTGTGCTTCATGGTGACGACCGCGGTGCGGCGCCCCGACAGCAGCGAGTGATAGACCCAACCCTCGGCCCCCTCGGAATCGCGCACCCGACGCCAGTTCTCGAATTCCGCGGTGACCTCGACCGGCAGTCCGGCGCGGGTATAGACCCAGCTCACCTCGTTGTCCTTGGTCGGGCCGACGCGCACATTGACATGATCGGATTTCAGACTGACGAAACGCGGCACCGGCAGTCCGCTGACCTGACCGACGCTGGTCGCCGCCGCCCGGCTGATCTCGACCGCGCCGCCAATCAATCCGCCTGCAATTAGCACCACACTGAAAAACCGCATCAGCTCCATTCCACCGCCCCTGACAGCCGCAGGTCCGTTCGTCGATCCATTGCCGGAAGAAACCACGCCCATACGGGGCGCTTCGCTCCCGCCGCAGCGGCCCCGCCTGTGCGAAGTTCTTGTGTTGGCACGGCCTTCTGCTAGAGAGGACCAAGGACCAAGAGCCTGAGAACGCCTCGGGACCGGCAGCGAAGCGGCAGTTTCAGACAGCACGGTTAAGGAGGCCTAAACAGCGGGCTCAAAGCCCCGAGAGCGAGAGATGTCGGCGCGAAAAAAACCTCTGGTCGTTGCGACGCGGAAACTGCCGGACAGCATCGAGACGCGCATGCGCGAGCTGTTCGACACACGGCTGAACATCGACGACCATGCGATGACGCCGGAGCAGCTCGCCGAGGCCGTGCGCAGCGCCGATATCCTGGTGCCGACCGTCACCGACCCGATCACCGCCGCGATCATCGAACAACCCGACATCAGACTCAAGCTGATCGCCAATTTCGGCAACGGCGTCGACAACATCGACGTCGCCGCCGCCCACAAGCGCGGCATCACCGTCACCAACACGCCCAAGGTTCTGACCGAGGACACCGCCGACATGACCATGGCGATGATCCTCGCCGTGCCGCGCCGGCTGGTGGAGGGCGCGACGCTGTTGCCCGACGGCAAGGAATGGACCGGCTGGTCGCCGACCTGGATGCTCGGCCACCGCATCGGCGGCAAACGACTCGGCATCGTCGGCATGGGCCGCATCGGCCAGGCGGTGGCCCGCCGCGCCCGCGCCTTCGGACTGCAGATCCACTATCACAACCGCCGCCCCGTCGCGCCGCGCATCGAGGAAGAATTGGGCGCGACCTACTGGGACAGCCTCGACCAGATGCTGATGCGGATGGACATCATCTCCATCAACTGTCCGCACACGCCCGCCACTTTCCATCTCCTGTCGGCGCGCCGCCTCAAGCTGATCCGCAAGGACGCCTATATCGTCAACACCTCGCGCGGCGAAGTGATCGACGAGGCGACGCTCGCCAAGCTGATCGAGGCCGGCGATATCGGAGGCGCGGCGCTTGACGTGTTCGAGCACGAACCCGTGGTCAATCCGCGCCTGTTGCGGCTTGCCAAGGCGGGCCAGGTGATGCTGCTGCCGCATATGGGCTCGGCCACCGTCGAAGGCCGTGTCGAGATGGGCGAAAAAGTCATCATCAACATCCGCACCTTCCTCGACGGCCACAAGCCGC
>JBEBWH010000342.1:0-3718 GCA_040392305.1 Bradyrhizobium sp.
GCCACGGCTTCGATGGCGGCGCGCTCGGAGGGGCTGGCGAACACCGCATCGACCACCACCGAATATCTCGCGCGAGCGATACGCGCCGCCCTGTCGGTCAGGCGGGCATAGATTTGTGCCGATATCTCCGGCCGGTAGGCGTCCGGCGGCAGCCGGTCGGTTTCGTCGACGCCGTACAGGGTTTTGCGCTCGACATCGGAGCGCAGTATCACCGCGCCGGGGCAGGGCGGGAAGCGCGGCGCCAGCGCGCGGGCGAGGATCGATTTTCCGGTTCCCGACAGGCCGCCGGTGCAGACGATGGCCGGCATTGCCGGCGCCAGCAGATCGAGGGCAAGCGCGAAGTAGCGCGATGCGGCGCGAGCAATGGCGGGCCGTTCGTTGTCCGAAGCGCCGGCAAGGCGCGCGGCCGTGACCTTGGCCCGGATCGTGGCGCGGAGCGACATGAAGAACGGCAGCGCCGCCAGGCCCTCGTCGTCATCGTCGCGCCGCGACGCCTGGAGGTAGCCGTTCATTACCACATTGGCCGGGCTCGGCAGACCGCGCTCGATCAGGTCCATCAGCGGGAAGGCGAGATCGTACAGGACATCGCCCGAAGCGACGACGGGGTCGAACTCGATGGCATCGAACGCCACCGGGCGCTGGTCGAGCAGCACGATGTTGCCGAGGTGCAGATCGCCGTGGCCGCGGCGGATCAGGCCAAGCTCCCCGCGCTTGACGAGAAGCGGCCGCAGCCGCAGCAATGCGGCGCGGGCGCGGCGGTCGAGTTCGTCGACCCGCGGGCCGGCGAACAGCGAAGGATAATCGCGCAGCGCGGCGCTGTTTTGATCGACATAGCTTGCAACGGCGGCAATCCACGGGGCGGCGAGGGCCGGCTCCGAGGCCTGGTGCAGGGCGGCGATGGTGCGCGCAAGCCGGCCGGCCAGTTGATCGCTGAACTCGCCCCGCGCGGCCACATGGTTGAGCGTTTGGTTTTCGTCGAAACGCACCATCTCGACGGCCCATTCGATCGGCTCGCCGTCGCCGTCGATAGCAAGGCGGCCGTCGCGCTCGCGCGTGATGGCGACGACCCGGCGGTAAAGCTCCGGTGCGAAGCGCCGGTTAACGTCAAGCTCGGCCAGACAGGCGGCCTTGCGCTTGGCCAATGTTGAATAATCCAGGAACGGAAACCGCACCGGGCGCTTCACCTTCAGCGCCAGACCGTCGGCAAGAAAGACGGCGGCCGCATGCGTATCGAACCGGACGACCCGCGAAACCCCATAGGTCGCCGGATCGCCGAGAAATTCCAGCACGTCGTCTTGCAATGCGTCCATGCACCTACCCATTCTTTCTTTCGGTACGATCGGACGATGGCGGCAAGGCCCCATTGATCGAGGTCAACACCATTCGGCCCGGATGCAGTATGCAGGAGAGGGGAGACCAGCCATGACGTTACCGCAGGCATTCAAGCTTATCCGCCTCAATCTCGCGCGCTCGAAAGAGTTTCCGGCTGGGTCGCCACGCCACGGCTATGAGTTCGTCGCGCCGCTCGATGGCGACGGCCATATCGATGTCGATCTGTGGAAGGAGCATCGGGATGAATGCTGGGTTCGGCGGTTCTGGCAGGGTGAACCCGACCAACTCGGCCACCTGGTCCACAAGCCGGGCGGCAGCCAGGGCGCGCGCTGGATCTTCGATTATGACGAAAGCCGCGACGACGACGACGAGGCCGGCTATCGCTTCGGCACCCATGTGTTTGCGCCGGGCGAATACCTGACCCTTCGCGACAGCGAGAGCGAACGCGATTATACTTTCGCGATCGTCGCCGTGGAGCGCGTGGCTTAGGCGCGAGCGCTATTAGTTTTGATTGAAGTGGGATTCAAAGTCTTCCGGACCGGGAGACTTTTTTGATGATCTGCTTTTACTGAGCGAGCGCCGGACAGCGCGGCTGTCACCGTATCCTCCGTTGTGCATGACGTGGCGGGCGGCGATGGCAGCCGTAGCGCGTCGACGAGCTGCGTTAACTTGATGTGCTATCCAGGCGCCCAAGCCGGATCGCGGAACGAGGGAGCGCGCATCAAGGGGAGCGTCAGCCGGAAACAGGCGCCCGGCAATGGTCCGTCCACCAGCTTCAGGTCGCCGCCCATCTTGCTGACAATCCGGCGGCTGATATTAAGCCCGAGTCCCAACCCCGATTCGATGGCCTGGCCGGAGTTGTCGTGACGGCCGCGCACAAACTTCTCGAAAATGTTGTCGCGGTTCTCCGGTGGAATGCCGGGGCCATTATCGGCAATCTCGATGTGGTAGCGGCCGTCCGCGATCCATGAACGGATCAGCACCACCGGCTCGGTCGTGCTGTTGTATTTGATCGCGTTCGAGATGATGTTGATCAGCACCTGACACAGGCGGTTGGCGTCGGCGAGGATCATGGCCGCTCTGGCGCGGGCGGCGATGTTGATGCACAGCCCGCGCTGGCGCGCCAGCGCCTCGCAGACCTGAAGGGCGTGGTCGAGCACCTCGTCGGCGTCGGTCGGGGTATTGTCCCAGTCGCGCTCGCCGTGCTCCAGCGCGCTCAAATCGAGAATCTCGTCGAGCAGCTTGGTCAGCCGCTTGCTCTCATGATAGATCGTCGCGGCGAAGCGCTCGCGTTGCGCCGCCGTCAGGTCCGCGTCGGTCAGAAGGATTTCTGAGAACGATCGGATCGACGTCATCGGGGTGCGCACCTCGTGGCTGACCTGGGAGAGGAAGTCGTCCTTTTGCTGGTGCAGTTGGCGCAACAGCGCGTTGGCCTGCTGCAGCTTCTCGGCGGTGAGGCGCAATTCCTCCGAAGTCTTCTCCAGCTTCTGCGAATATTCGATCACCTGCTGCGTCTCGTCGGCGATGGCCATCACTTCTTCCAGTGACATGCCGTCGCCCGAGACGACTTTCGACAGCAGGATGTGAGCCGAGGCAGCGCCGATCGAGCCGGCCAGTTCGCGCTCCAACTGGCCGATGAATTCCGGCAGCGCCTCCGGCTGGTCGGCGAACGAGGTGCCGTGGGTTTCGGCGATCGACTTGAACACGGCGCGCGCCCGTTCCCAGCCGAGCACGCGCTCGGCGACGAAGAACAGTTCGCCCACCGTCGCCGATCCGCGAATGAGGTGCGGCTCGACACCGAGCGGGTGCTTGAAGATGTCGACGAATTGAGTGGCCTGAATGCGCTCCAGCGCGCTCTGGTGGGTGGCGAGCGAGGTGCCGATCAAAATTCCGGTGTTGACGAACAGGCTCCAGAACACCGAGTGCACCAGCGGGTCCAGACCCTCGAGGCCGAACAGCGCATTCGGGCGCAAGGCGGCAATACCCCATGGTCCGGTCTCCATCAGCGCGGCGATGGCCGGGCTGGTGGATTCGAAGCTCGGCAGGAACATGGTCCATGCCCATATCGCGAAGCCTACGAGAATGCCGGCGAGCGCGCCCTTGACCGTCGCCTCGCGCCAGTAGAGGCCGGCCAGCATCGCCGGCAGGAACTGGGCGACGCCGGCGAACGAGATCAGGCCGATCGGCGCCAGCGCGTCGGAGTCAGTCGTCATCCAGAAATACAGGAAGCCGAGAAACAGGATGACGCCGATCGAGATCCGCCGCGTCTTGAGCAGCAGGCGGGCGATGCCCTGATCGCCGGCGCGCTCCAGCTTGACCGAACTGCGCAGCGCCAGCGGCAGCACGATGTGGTTGGAGATCATGATCGACAGCGCGATCGAGGCGA
>JBEBWH010000343.1:0-3708 GCA_040392305.1 Bradyrhizobium sp.
CCCGCTCGGCCTATCCGCTCGACTTCATCCCCAACGCCTCGCGCACCGGCCGCGCGCCGCAGCCGAAGAATCTGGTGATGCTCGCGGCCGATGCTTTCGGCGTGATGCCGCCGATCGCCAAGCTCACCCCGGCGCAGGCGATGTATCACTTTCTGTCCGGCTACACCGCGAAGGTGGCGGGCACCGAGCGCGGCGTGACCGAGCCGCAGCCGGAATTCTCCGCCTGCTTCGGCGCGCCGTTCCTGCCGCGCCATCCGTCCGACTACGGCAACCTGCTGCGCGACCTGATCGCCCGGCACAATGTCGATTGCTGGCTGGTCAACACCGGCTGGACCGGCGGCAAGTACGGTGTCGGCAGCCGCATGCCGATCAAGGCGACACGCGCGCTGCTGACCGCCGCGCTCGACGGTTCGCTGCGCAACGCCACGTTCCGCACCGACACATATTTCGGCTTTGCCGTGCCGACCGAAGTGCCGGGTATCGATTCGAAGATTCTCGACCCGGTCCAGACCTGGGCCGACAAGGCGGAGTTCGACAAGACCGCGCGCGGCCTGGTGGCGATGTTCCAGAAGAACTTCGCCAAGTTCGAGGATCACGTCGATGCCGACGTCAAGGCGGCCGCGCCCGACGTCAAGCTCGCGGCCGAGTAAACCGGCTCTTCGATCGCACGGCGTCATGCCCACGCTTTGCGTGGGCAGTTCGTTTGAAGCCGGTATTGATCGGGACGTCTCGCGTTAAGATATGCGCTATCCAACGAGCTTGCGGATTGCGCTTCTCAATGAAGCCGCGGCGGCGTCATAGTCGCGCCACGGCTTGTTCTTCTTCAGTAGCGCTGGCGCGGTGCGCAGAGTAAAAGTCTTCGGATCGAGACCGGCGCGGACCTGCGTCCAGTTGAGCGGCATCGATACGGTTGCGCCCTGTCGCGCGCGGGGCGAGAGCGGCGCGACCGCCGTCGCCATGCGATCGTTGCGTAGATAGTCGAGGAAGATGCGGCCGGTGCGTTCTTTCTTCGACATGGTGACGACATAGCGCTCGGGCGCATCCGCCGCCATCTGGCGGCAGACCTCATGGGCGAAGGTCTTGGCCGTTTTCCAGTCCACGGTATCGCGCTTGCCGCCCCATAGCGGCGTCACCACATGCAGGCCCTTGCCGCCGGTGGTCTTGCAGAACGGCGTCAGGCCGAGCGCCGCCAGCCGCTCCCGCAATTCCTTCGCAGCAGTGATCACCGTATCGAAATCGACATCGGGCGCGGGGTCAAGGTCGAACACCAGCCGTCCCGGTGTGTCCGGCTGGTCCGGCGCGCAATTCCATGGATGCAGTTCGAGGCCGCCGCTCTGCGCCACCGCGATCAAGCCTTCGATGCGGTCGATCTGCAGATACGGTTTGTGGTCGCCCGCAATCTTCACCTCTTCCAGCAGGGATGACATGCCGCGCATCGCGTGACGCTGAAAGAACGTCTCGCCGTTAATGCCGTCCGGCGCGCGCAGGATCGAGCATGGCCGTCCCTTGATGTGCGGCAGCAGCCACGCGCCCACCGTCTCCATGTAGCGGCCAAGATCGAGTTTGGTGACGGGCTGGCCGTCGCCCGCATCCGGCCACAGCGCCTTGTCGGGCTTCGAGATTGGCACGTCCAGGACGATGGCCTCGCCGGTGTTGGCTTGCGCGGGCGTCGATGCGCGGCGGCGCGCGGCTTTCCCTGACGTTTTGGCGTCGAGGGGCGGGGGCGATGTGGCCTCCGGCATGTCGGCCTGCACTTCGGCGGCGGGCTTGTCGTGGCGCAGCCCCTTGAACGCCGCCTGCCGCACCATGCCGTCGCCGGTCCAGCCGGCGAATTCGATTTCGGCCACCAGTTCAGGCTTCAGCCAGTGCATGCCGTCGCCGCCTTTGGGCGCGTTGGCCCCACTGAACGGATTGCGGGAGGCGGCGGCCGCCTTGAGTTCCGGCATCAGGTGCCTGACCGCGTCGTGGCCGTAGCCGGTGCCGACGATCCCGACATAGGCCAAGTGATCGCCGCGCGGCACGCCGACGAGCAGCGAGCGGAATTTGCCGCCGTTGCTCTTCCAGCCGCCGATCACGACCTCATGGCCGGCGCGGCACTTGGCCTTGGTCCAGCTTGCGGTGCGGCCGGAGCGATAGGGCGCCTCGGCTTCCTTGGAGATCACGCCCTCCAGCGACATGCGGCAGGCGGATTTCAGGATGGCGTCGCCGCCGGTGTCGAAATGCTCGACATAGCGCAGCAGCCCCGTTTTCGCTCTGTGCCCGGCCGGCAGCAGCGCGGCAAGGCGCTCTTTCCGCTCGGTCAGCGGTAGCTCGCGGAGATCCTCGCCGCGTTCGAACAACAGGTCGAAGGCGAAGAAGATCAGGGCGTCGGTGTCTTCCTCGGAGAGCGCGGCCTGCAACGCTGCGAAGCTCGGATGCCCATGATGATCGAGCGCGACGATTTCGCCGTCGATGATGCAGTCAGGCAGTTTTGCCCCGGCTTTGGCGATGGCGGAAAACCTGTCGGTCCAGTCGAGCCCCTTGCGGGTCAGCAGCTTTGCCTCGCCATGGGCGACGCGCATCTGCATGCGATAGCCGTCAAACTTGATCTCGTGCACCCAATCCGCGCCCGAGGGCGGCCGCGCCACCACCTTGCACAGTTGCGGTGGAATGAAATCCGGCATGGCCGTGCCAGCGCGCCCTTTCCTTGGCTTCTTCCTTGGCTTCGAGGCGGCCCGCTCCTGCGCCGCAATACCTGTCCGCGAATCCCACACCGCGTCCGCCCTGGCGAGGCTGGCGGCGGCCGATTTGCGCAGCATGAACGGCTTTGGCTTGGGACCCTTCCCGGCGGCGATCTGCGCCATGGTCCGGCCCGAGGCCACCGAGCGGTCGTCGTCCGGCAGCACGTTGGCCTTGCCCTCGCGGGCGTGGTCGTCGCGATGCTTGATGAGCAGCCAGTTGGTGCGCTTGCCGCCGCCGCGATCGTGCTTCATGCGCACCAGCACCCATTCGCCCTGCAGTTTCTCGCCCGCGAGGGCGAATTTCAGGTCGCCCTTGCGCAGCCCGGCTTCGGGGTCCTCGGCGAGCCAGTGGCCGCGATCCCACAGCATCACCGTGCCGCCGCCATACTGTCCTTTGGGAATGGTGCCTTCGAAATCGCCGTAGTCGAGCGGGTGATCCTCGACCTCGACGGCGAGCCGTTTGTCTTTCGGATCGAGCGAGGGGCCGCGCGTCACCGCCCACGACTTGAATACGCCGTTGATCTCCAGCCGGAAATCATAGTGCAGTCGCGTGGCGTCATGCTTCTGGATGACGAAACGGGGAAGGCGCGACGCCGCGACGCGGCCGCCGGATGGCTCCGGCGTCTGCGTGAAGTCGCGCTTGGCGCGGTAGGAGCCTAGCTTTTGACGGGCCACGATCTGCCCCGAAGAGGACTGCGATTGAAGCCAAACGCAGGCGGGAAGTCCGAGTTCCAAATTGTGGAGCCGGCCGGGCACCCGGCGCCGCCTCGCGGCGGCAGCCGATGTT
This sequence comes from Bradyrhizobium sp., assembly GCA_040392305.1. Taxonomy (GTDB): domain Bacteria; phylum Pseudomonadota; class Alphaproteobacteria; order Rhizobiales; family Xanthobacteraceae; genus PRO6. The sequence goes on from JBEBWH010000343.1 coordinate 3,508, forward strand.
TTAAACGGCGGCCCCGATGCGGTATTCGGGGGCGGCTGGCTTCACGCTCAGAAAAACAGCCAGGTCGCGAGCAGGAAGGTCGGGATCAGGATGGCGCCCGACCACAGCATGTAGCCGAAGAAGCTCGGCATCTTGATCCCGGCCTCGCGCGCGATGGCGTAGACCATGAAGTTCGGGGCGTTGCCGATATAGGTGTTGGCG
>JBEBWH010000344.1:0-3670 GCA_040392305.1 Bradyrhizobium sp.
GGCACCAGCGTCGGCATCATCGCGTTGTTGAAAACAGTGGCGAACTCGACGCCGATGGTGGCGACGATGAAGGCGAGCAGCACCGGCAGCACGGTGCTGGCGTCGCCCGGCTTGGCGACCCACATCAGGCTCGATCCGATCACCAGCAATGCCCCGAATGCGGCAATCCAGGGCTTGCGGCGACCGGTGGCGTCGGCGATCGCGCCAAGCACCGGCGACAACAGGGCGATGATAATTCCCGCTCCCGCGGTAGCAAATCCCCACAAGGCCTGGCCTGTGGCAGGATCGGGGGCGACGCGGCTCGCAAAATACGGCGCAAAGACGAAAACGGTGATGAGGGTGAAATAGGGCTGCGCCGCCCAATCGAACATGATCCAGCTGGCGACGGCGGCCCGGCGCGGATAAGCGGGCTGGATGAGGGAGGGCATATCGCTGGTTGCGAGCACCGGGGAAAATCCTGCAATCATTAGAGGGACATGAATTTGATCTTGCAGACTGAATGCTGGAATAATTCCGGTTCGGCCCGCGACCATTATTCCGCCGCATGGTTACGCCTTCACCAATGTCGGGGTGGTTAACGGTATTCTTATGGTGGATGGAGCGAGGTTGACGGCTTGATGATGGTTGTTGGTGCCCGCGGGCAGGGGAGGGACGGCTTTGATCGCCCCGTGAGCGCGCCGCGCCGCCGTTTCCGTGCCTTGCACGCTGTGATTGCGCTGGCGGCTGTTCTGTTGCTCGAACTGACACCGCCTCTCCGTGCCCAGGACGTGCGCGGAGCTTCGGCGGATGTGGTCGCTGCCGCGCGGGCGGTCAGCGCGCGCCACGGCATGGTGGTGGCGCAGGAGCGGCTCGCGGCGGGGATCGGCGCCGATATCCTCAGGCGCGGCGGCAACGCGGTGGATGCGGCCGTCGCGACCGGCTTTGCGATGGCCGTGACCTATCCGCGCGCCGGCAATATCGGTGGCGGCGGTTTCATGCTGGTCCATCGCGCCGGGGGCGAGGCCATCGCCATCGATTATCGCGAGACCGCACCGGCGGCCGCGACGCGCGACATGTTCGTCGGCGCGGATGGCAGGCCCGATCCGGCGCTGTCGCGCGATTCGGCCTTGGGCATCGGCGTGCCCGGCACTGTCGCGGGTCTTGCTCTCGCACTTGAGAAATATGGCTCGGGCCGTTTCACGCTTCGCGAGATATTGACGCCGGCCATCGCGCTGGCGCGCGACGGGATCGCGATCACCGACGACATCGCCGATACATTGCCGCGCTGGCACAAGCGCCTTGCGCGCTGGCCGGCCTCGCGGCGGCTGTTCTCGCGCGCCGATGGCACGCCGCTCGTCGAAGGTGACAGGCTGGTTCAGGCGGACCTTGCGGCGACGCTCGAATCAATCGCCGCGAACGGTCCGCGCGGGTTCTACGAAGGGCCGATCGCCGCCAGGCTCGTGCAGGGCATCCGCATTGCGGGCGGCATCATGACCGAGGAGGATCTGCGTAGCTATCGGCCTGTCATCCGCACGCCCGTGCGCGGCCGCTACCGTGGCCATGACATCATATCGATGCCGCTTCCCTCCTCCGGCGGGATCGTTCTGCTCGAATCGCTCAACATTCTCGAAGGCTTCGACCTCGCAGCGATGAAGCCCGGCGCACCCGCGACGCTGCATCTGATGATCGAGGCGATGAAGCGGGCCTATGCCGATCGCGCTCGCTTTCTCGGCGATCCGGCATTTGCGGATGCGCCGCTCGAACGCCTGCTGAGCAAGGACTATGCAGCCCGCCAGCGCTCAACCGTCGATCCGGAGCGCGCGACGCCGGCCGCCGCCATCGCCGTGCTCGCAGCACCCTCGGGTGGCGGCGACAACACGACGCATTTTTCGGTGGTCGATGCCGATGGCAACGCCGTCAGCAACACCTATACGCTTAACTTCAGCTACGGCGTCGGCCTCGTCGCGGAGGGCACCGGCGTGCTGCTTAACAACGAGCTGGACGATTTCACCGCCGCGCCCGGCGCGGCGAACGCGTATGGGCTCGTCGGCTACGCCGCGAATCTGCCCGGCCCCGGCAAGCGTCCGCTGTCGTCGATGACGCCGACGGTCGTGCTCAAGGACGGCCGCGTCGTCTTGGTGACGGGCTCACCCGGTGGCAGCCGTATCAGTTCGGCGGTGCTTCAGGTGATCGTCAACGTGCTGGATCACGGCATGGATGTGATGGCGGCCATCGCACGTCCGCGGCTGCACCATCAATGGCTGCCGGACGAGGTGCGGGTCGAGCAGGGGTTTGACGAGGCCACGCTGGAGGCGTTGCGTGCGATGGGCCATCATGTCACGGCCCCGTTGGGGCAGACATCCGCCAACTCGATCATGGCGGCGCCCAGCGCTGGCTGGTACGGCGCGGCTGATCCGCGAACGCGCGGCGCCGCCGCGACAGGATACTGAAAGCCGGCGGGGCGGACGGCTCGCCTGCTACAGGCAGCGGTGGCGAAAAGTCAGCGTGTCTGCGGCGCGCCTGTCGGGCTTCCGGCGTGCGGTTCCCACGTGACATCCGGCCGCTTGCGGCGGGGGCGGATTTCGCCCTTCTGGAACGCGATGCCCATCTCGAAGCTGTCGGCGATACGGTGGGCGCGTTCGAGGAAATGCATGGCGGCCGCAGGCGGGCAGACCGCGTGAGCGGTGGCGGCGAACAAGGTCAGCCAGCGGTCGAAATGGGGCGTATCGACCGGAAGCGGCATATGCACCGCCATCGGCTGGCCGTGATAGCGACCTGTCATCAGTGCCACCGACGACCAGAACGCGAACATGCGTTGCAGGTGCGTCTCCCAGTCGTGGATATGGCTCTCGAAGATCGGCCCGATCAGATCGTCCTCACGCACACGCTCGTAAAAGGTGCGCACCAGCCGCTCGATCATGGCCTCGTCGATACCCGTGCGGGCAACGATATCTTCCTGAATAAGCTGGCGTTTTTTTGCTTCAGGGGTGGGCTGGACCATTGTTGTCCTCAAGCGCGGCCATCGCCGTTTATGGCAGGCGGCCATTGTCGGCTGGAAAGATGCATATAGGGTGAATATTATAGGGTCAATGGGGCGGCCAAGCCCCTGACATGCCGCCAACAAAGGAGGCGGGCGATGAGCCGGATCAAGATCAAGCGGGCTTATGATCCCGTCGATGCCGACGACGGTTTGAGGGTGCTGGTGGATCGGCTGTGGCCGCGCGGGCTCAAGCGCGAGGCGACAAGGATCGACCATTGGCTCAAGGACATCGCGCCAAGCGGCGAGTTGCGCGGATGGTTTGGTCACGATCCGGACCGCTGGACCGAATTCCGCAAGCGATATCGGGCCGAGCTGGCTGCCAACAAGTCGGCCGTGGCCGAACTGCACCGGCTCGCCAAAGGCGCCAAAAGCCTGACGCTATTGTTTGCGGCCAAGGATGTCGATCACAACAACGCTGTGGTTCTGAAAGAGTATCTGCAAAAATAGGCGGGTCCGGGTTCCATCGCGCGCCGCTGAGGGCCGGGCGGTTGAAGCCGGGCGTGAAAAAGGTTTCACGATCATCGCATCGGCCTGTTGCAATGCGGACCGGCTTTTGGCATAGCAATGCCGTCCGGCGGCGTTGGCCGCCGGAGTTCCGGATGCGGGTGTAGCTCAGGGGTAGAGCACAACCTTGCCAAGGTTGGGGTCGAG
>JBEBWH010000345.1:0-3658 GCA_040392305.1 Bradyrhizobium sp.
GACCCCGGAGTGCGCGGACAACCTGGTGAATAGTCGGCGCGATTTGAAGATCATCGCGCTCACCGCCGTCTCGGTTGCGAGGTTCCAAGCGTCTGGGGACTTGCCGTATTTCCACGCGTGACCAAGCCGCGGCTTCACATTGCGGTTTTACTGACCAAAATAAAATTTCACATCGATGCGTGCTTGAACGCAATCAATGCGGCAGCGTGCGCACTACAAGTCCGGAAACTCGCCAACCGAGGAGTGATCGGATGTTCGACGGTCTGGATGCCGTTCTGCTTGCGCGAACCCAGTTCGCGTTCACGATGTCGTTCCACATCGTCTTTCCGGCATTCTCGATCGGGCTCGCCAGCTTCCTCGCCGTGCTCGAAGGCCTGTGGCTGTGGACCGGACGCGAGGTCTATCTCAACCTGTTCAATTACTGGCTGAAGATATTCGCCGTCACCTTCGGCATGGGCGTCGTCTCGGGCATCGTGATGTCCTATCAGTTCGGCAGCAACTGGTCGGCGTTCTCCGACAAGACCGGCCCGGTCATCGGCCCCTTGATGGCCTATGAAGTGCTGACCGCGTTCTTTCTCGAAGCCGGCTTTCTTGGCGTCATGCTGTTCGGCCTCAGGAAGGTCGGCAAGGGATTGCATTTCTTCGCCACGCTGATGGTGGCGATCGGCACGCTGATCTCGGCATTCTGGATTCTTTCCGCCAATTCGTGGATGCAGACACCCGCCGGGCACGCCATCAACGAAGTCGGTCAGTTCGTCGCCGTGGACTGGTGGGCGGTGATCTTCAATCCGTCGTTTCCCTATCGTCTCGTGCATATGGTGCTGGCGGCCTATCTCACCTCGGCCTTCGTGGTCGGCGGTGTCGGCGCCTATCATCTGCTGCGCAACCGCATGCTGCCGGAAGCGCGCGTGATGTTTTCGATGGCGATGTGGATGGCCGCGCTGGTCGCGCCGCTTCAAATCCTGGCCGGTGACATGCATGGGCTCAACACGCTTGAGCGCCAGCCGGCCAAGGTGATGGCGATGGAGGGCCATTATCAAAGCCATCCCGACGGCGCGCCGCTGATCCTGTTCGGCCTGCCCGATCAGGAGCAGGCGAAAGTCAAATACGCCTTGCAGATCCCCAAGCTGTCGTCGCTGATCCTCAAGCATTCGCTCGATGCGCCGCTCGCCGGCCTCGACACCGTTCCGCGCGAGGACTGGCCTCCGGTGCCGGTGACGTTCTGGGCCTTTCGCGTCATGGTCGGGCTGGGCTTCCTGATGGCGGGGCTGGGCCTTGTCAGCCTTGTCGCGCGCGCCCGCGGCCGCCTTTATGACTGGGCGTGGCTGCACCGCTTCGCGCTGGTGATGGCACCGGCCGGTTTCATCGCGGTGCTGGCGGGCTGGTTCACCACCGAGACCGGGCGTCAGCCGTTCACAGTCTACGGCCTGCTTCGCACTGCGGATTCCGTATCGCCGCTCGATGCGTCGGCGGTGGCGGCGTCGCTTACGGCATTCGTCATTGTCTATTTCATCGTGTTCGGCGCGGGCGTGGTCTATCTGCTGCGACTGATGGCGGCGGCCCCGCATTCGGGCGAGGAGGGGCCGCGCGAGGGCGCGCCGTCCCATGCGGCCGGCATCACGCCCGCGACCGCGATGCGCGCGCGGCAGGCCCAACGGCAGGAGATGCCGTCATGATCGGTGCGACGGAGCTTGCCACCATCTGGGCCTTCATCATTGCCTTTGCGGTGTTCGCCTATGTGGTGATGGACGGGTTCGATCTCGGGCTCGGCATCCTGTTCCCGCTGTTCCGCAGGAAGGCGGACCGCGACACCATGATCAACACCGTCGCCCCGGTGTGGGACGGCAACGAAACCTGGCTGGTGCTCGGCGGCGGCGGTCTGTTCGCGGCCTTTCCGCTCGCTTACGCGGTGGTGATCCCCGCGCTCTATACGCCGATCATCGCGATGCTGATCGGGCTTATCTTTCGCGGCGTCGCCTTCGAATTCCGCGCCCGCTCGCGCCGGCAGAACGGATGGGACATGGCGTTCGCCGGTGGCTCGCTGCTGGCGACGCTGGCGCAGGGCATCGCGCTCGGCGCCATTCTGCAAGGCATCGTGGTCGATGGCCGGCAATATGGCGGCGGCTGGTGGGACTGGCTGACGCCGTTCAGCCTGCTGACGGGCGCGGCTCTTGTGGTCGGCTATGCGCTGCTGGGCGCGACCTGGCTCATCATGAAGACGCAAGGTGCTTTGCGCGAGCGCGCCTACCGGCTGAGCTGGTGGCTGTTGTTCGCCACGCTGGGCGCGATCGTCGCGGTGAGTGTCGCCACACCGTTTCTCGAAGCCGAGTATTGGCGGCGGTGGTTCGCCTGGCCCAATATCCTGCTCACCGCGCCTGTGCCGATCGCGGTCGCCATCGTCACGCTTCTGCTGTTGCGCAGCCTTGCGGCCCGGCAGGATGCGCCGCCGTTCTTTCTGGCGCTCGGGCTGTTCGCGCTTGGCTATGCCGGCCTCGGCATCAGCATGTGGCCTTATATCGTTCCGCGCAGCATCACCATCTGGGACGCCGCCGCCCCCGCCAACAGCCAGATCTTCATGCTGGTCGGCGTGGCCGTGCTGATCCCGGTCATTCTGGTCTATACGGCATGGGCCTACTGGGTTTTCCGCGGCAAGGTCGATCCCGATGCGGGCTATCACTGACGTGCGGGACGATCTCAAGCCGCGTGGGCAAGCGGGCTCCGACCATCAGAGGCGGGCGGGCTGGCCGCGACGCATCATGTGGTTCGTCGTCATCTGGGCCGCGAGCGTTGCGTTGCTCGGGGTGATCTCCTACGGCCTCAAGCTCTGGATCGGTTCGGCCTGAGGCCGCGACTGTCACCAAAGGTTAGCATTTGTTGTGCGACTGCTACGACTTGCCAGCCCGGCGGGGGTGCGCTTTGATACGCAATCAGTGGCTGGGAAACCCACTCCAACTTCATCGGACACCGGGAAGAATGAATTTGCTGCATCGTCTGTTTGTTGCGCCTGTCCTTTTTGCCGCCGCGCTTGTCTGTGTGACCGCGGCTCAGGTCCAAAGCCGCGAAATGGATATCGGCGACCAGCCCGGCTTCGTGCCTTCCGAGGCGGAGGAGTTGCTGCCGCCGGAATATCAGCGCCAGATCGTTTACTATCGCACCACCGAGGCGCCGGGGACGATCATCGTCCAGACCGCGGAACGCTATCTCTATCTGGTTCAGGGCAATGGCCGCGCCATCCGCTACGGTATCGGCGTCGGCCGCGACGGCTTTCAATGGCAGGGGCTGCTGAACGTCTCGCGCAAGGCGGAATGGCCCGACTGGACGCCGCCGCCGGAGATGATCAAGCGGCAGCCCTATCTGCCGCGCTTCATGGCCGGCGGACCGGGAAACCCGATGGGGGCCCGTGCGCTCTATCTCGGCTCGACCGTCTATCGCATTCACGGCACCAATCAGCCGCAGACGATCGGCAGCGCCATTTCGTCCGGCTGTTTCCGCCTCGTCAATGCGGACATCATCGACCTCTATAGCCGCGTTCCGGTTGGCGCCAAGGTGGTGGTGCGCCAGCGTCCCCAACTGTGACCGTTCGCTCTTTTCCGTCCTTTTCTGACAAGCGAGATTGATTGATGCGTAAAATTCGAACCGGTACGACATTCGCGGCGCT
>JBEBWH010000346.1:0-3649 GCA_040392305.1 Bradyrhizobium sp.
AGCGCCTGCGGATCGAAGCCGATATAGAACACATAGGAATCGCCGTCATTGCCGACCGGCACCGGATAGACGATGTCCTCGGCGACCAGGCTGAACACGGCGCTGTTCTCCGTTCCGGCGAGCGACACCGAGGTGCGATAGGTGCTGGTGAAAATCGTCTTCGGGGTGACGCCCTCCTGCACCACCGCCACGCGCAGCGGCAGATCGGCGGTCGGCGGCGCGCCGGCCGGGCCGACGATGACGCGGCCCTGAATGCCGATCCGCGCCGTCACCTGGCCGCCGCTCAGCGTACAGTCGCGCGCGGTGCGGGTGATGGTGCCCTGATAGCGCAGATTGGCGCCGGTCGGCTCCTGCCCGGGCACGCCGACGGCATAGGTCGATGCGCCGCTGCGGATGAGCACGGCGGGGCAGGTCGGCTCGTTGACCTGCGGCGGTGGCGGCGCTTCGCCGACCGCCTGCGACCGGCCGCCGAACAGCTCGCTGAAGCGGTCGCCGAGCGATGGCGTCGGCCCCGCCGACGAACCGCCGAAACTGCCGCATCCCGCGAGCAGGCTCGCCGCCGCAACGCCCATCAGCGCACCGCGCCAGTGTCCCCTGCGCGCCGCGGCGCTGCCGTCTGTCCCCTGCATTCCGTTCAACTCCGCACTTGCAACGACCTGTCACATTATTGGAAAGGTTTATAGCAGCGCCTCCGCGCGGCCAAAACCACGTCGGCGCGAATTTCCCGGCGCAGGCCCGGAGAGCGACCGCCAATTCACAACCCGAAGCCGGAGCAAGTCCGTTTCCGGCCGGACCGGGGCATGCTCGGGAAGCTGCCTGCCTGATCGCGTTTCGCGCGGCCCACAGGTTCCCCGCCTCGCTCGAAAACGGTCTAGGTGCGAAGATCCTCGTGCAGCAGGCCGAACAGCAGGTGATCCTGCCAGACCCCGTTGATGCACAGATAGCGCCGCGCCAGCCCCTCGCGGACGAAGCCGCACTTCTCCAGCACCCGGATCGAAGCCGCATTGGTGGGAATGCACGCCGCCTCGATACGATGCAGATGCAGTTCGCCGAACAGCGACGGCAGCAGCACGCGCAGCGCCGCCGTCATGTAGCCGCGTCCGGCGAACGGCTGGCCGACCCAGTAGCCGACCGTGCCGGCCTGGACGATGCCGCGGCGGACATTGGCCAGCGTCACCCCGCCGAGCAGCGCGCCATCGGCTTCGCGGAAGATCAGGAAGGGATAGACGCGATCGGCGGCGATGTCGTCGGCATAGTGCCGCAGCCGCCGGCGAAAGCCGGAGCGGGTCAGGTCGTCGGACGGCCAGACCGGCTCCCACGGCGTGAGAAAACCGCGGCTGCGCTCGCGCAACGCCGCCCATTGCGGAAAATCCGCCGCCAGCGGCGCGCGCAGCATCACGCCATGGCCGCGCGGCTCCAGCGCCGGCGGCACGCTTACATTCAGCCGGAACAGGGCCATATCCGCTACCCCTGTGTCACGGACCCGCTCAGTGATAGAGCGCGCGGTCCCTCGTCGCCGACAATCCTTCCGCAAACTTGACCGCGCTGTCCAGCCCCCGGCCGCTGCCGAGCGCGACCACGGCGGGGCGGCTGCGCGACAGCAGCGCGCGCGCGGCATCGCGCGTCGAGACGACATCGACCGCCTCGATCTTGGCCACCAGCTCCTCGACCGGAATCGGCCGGCCATAGGACAACATATGGCGGGCCAGCTGTTCGGCGCGGGCGCTGCAGCTCTCCAGCCCCATCAGCAGGCCGGCCTTCATCTGCGCCTTGGCGCGCGCGACCTCGGCCTCGGCCAGCGTATCGACCGAGTCGTTGATGACGTCGACGATCACTTCCATCATTTTCGGCGCGTCGCTCGGATCGGTGCCGGTGTAGAGCCCGAAGAAGCCGGTGTCGGCATAGGGCGCGTGGAAGGTGTAGATCGAATAGCACAGGCCACGCTTCTCGCGGACCTCCTGGAACAGTCGCGACGACATGCCGCCGCCGAGCGCGTTGCTCAGCACCTGAAGACTGAACAGCGAGGGGTCCGACACCGGCACGCCTTCGAGCGCCAGCGTCAGATGCGCCTGCTCCAGATCGCGGCTGACGATCTTGGCTCCGCCGCGCCCGAACGTCGCGGGCTGCGGCTTCGGCGCCTCGGTCGCGTCGAAGCTCGCAAAGCGCGCCGCCGCCTCCTCCACCACCTGCGCGTGATCGACCGCGCCGGCGGCCGACACCACAGTATCCGGCCCGCGATAATGCGTGGCGAGATAGCCGCGCAGCATGCGGCGGTCGAACGTCGCGAGCGTCTCCGCCGTGCCCAGCAGCGAACGACCGATCGGCTGGTCGGGATAGGCGATCTCGCTCAGATGCTCGAACACGACGTCGTCCGGGGTGTCCTGCGAGGCGCCGATCTCCTGCACGATGACGCTCTTCTCGCGCTCGAGCTCGGATTCCTCGAAGATCGGGCTGGTCAGAATATCGGACAGGACGTCGAGCGCCAGCGGCACGTCGGCCTTGAGCACGCGCGCGTAATAGGCAGTGTTCTCGGTGCTGGTGGCGGCGTTGAGGTCGCCGCCGACGGCCTCGATCGCCTCGACGATCTCGCGCGCATTGCGCCGCGCCGTGCCCTTGAACGCCATATGTTCGAGGAGGTGCGAAATGCCGTGCTCGTGGTCCTTCTCGTCGCGGCCGCCGACGCCGGTCCACACCCCGAGCGCCGCCGTTTCCAGATGCGGCATGGTGTCGGTGACGACCGTGAGGCCGGAGGGAAGCTTGGTGATCTCGACGCTCATCCGGCGACTCCCTGCTGCGCGGCGCGGCTGACCGATCGCACGAACCGCTCGATATCACTCTGATCGTTGCGCACGACCTCGATCCGCTCCGGCCGCGTCATCAGCCCGTCGAGCCACGCCGGCAGCACCGGCCGCCGGCCGCACGCCGCCTCCACCGCATCGGGAAATTTCGCGGCATGCGCGGTGGACAGTACGATGTTCGGCACCGACGTATCGCCGACGTCGCGCTCGGCCAGCGCCAGCGCCACCGCGGTATGCGGATCGATCAGGTCGCCCGCCTCGCGCCAGGCGGTACGGATCGCGGCGCGCGTTTCGTCCTCGTCGGCGCGGCCGGCGTCGAAGTCGGCGCGAATCGCGGCCAGTGCCGCATCCGACAGCACGAAGCGGCCGGACTGCGAAAGCGAGCCCATCAGCGCCCGCACCGCCGCCGCATCGCGGCCGCTCGCCTCGAACAACAGCCGCTCGAAATTCGACGACACCTGGATGTCCATCGAGGGCGAGGCGGTGGCGTGCACCTGCCGCACCTCGTAGATGCCGGTCTTGAGCGTGCGCGCCAGAATGTCGTTGACGTTGGTGGCGACGCGCAGATGCCGGATCGGCAGGCCCATGCGCTTGGCGACATAGCCGGCGAAGACGTCGCCGAAATTGCCGGTCGGCACGGTGAAATCGACGCTGCGCCCCGGCGCGCCGAGCGCGACCGCGGCCGTGAAGTAATAAACCACCTGCGCCACGATGCGCGCCCAGTTGATGGAGTTGACGCCGGACAGCGCCACCTCGTCGCGGAAGGCATGATGATTGAACATCGCCTTCACCAGCGCCTGGCAATCGTCGAACGTGCCCTGCACCGCCAGCGCATGGACATTGCCAGCGGC
>JBEBWH010000347.1:0-3646 GCA_040392305.1 Bradyrhizobium sp.
GCGACAAGACCACGCCGGCCTGCCTGATGGCGGCCGCGACCGTCAACATTCCCGCCATCGTGCTGTCGGGTGGGCCGATGCTCAACGGCTGGTTCAACGGTGAGCGCACCGGCTCCGGCACCGTCGTCTGGAAATCGCGCGAGCGTCTGGCGGCGGGCGAGATCGACTACGAGGAGTTCATGCAGATCGTCGCCTCCTCGGCGCCGTCGATCGGCCACTGCAACACCATGGGCACCGCTTCCACCATGAACGCGCTGGCCGAAGCTCTCGGCATGTCGCTGCCCGGCTGCTCCGCCATTCCTGCGCCCTATCGCGAGCGCGGCCAGATCGCCTATGACACCGGCGTGCGCGCGGTCGAGATGGTGTGGGAAGATCTCAAGCCGTCCGACATCCTCACGCGCAAGGCGTTCGAGAACGCCATCGTCGTCAACTCGGCCATCGGCGGTTCGACCAATGCGCCGATCCATATCAACGCGCTCGCCCGCCACATCGGCGTCGAACTGTCGATCGACGACTGGCAGAGCCACGGCCATCACATCCCGCTGCTGGTCAACATGCAGCCGGCGGGGCTTTATCTCGGCGAGGAATTCCATCGCGCCGGCGGCGTGCCGGCGGTGATCGCCGAACTGATGCGGCACAAGCACATCCACGAGGACGCGCTGACCGTCAACGGCCATCGCATCGGCGACAACTGCCGCGACGCGCGCACGCCCGACAACGACGTGATCTGGTCTTACGAAAAGACGCCGGTCAAGGATGCCGGCTTCATCGTGCTGCGCGGCAACCTGTTCGATTCCGCCATCATGAAGACCAGCGTGATCTCGAAGGAATTCCGCGACCGCTATCTGTCGAACCCGAACGATCCCGACGCCTTCGAGGGCCGCGCCATCGTGTTCGAGGGGCCGGAGGACTATCACGACCGCATCGAGGATCCGGCGCTCAACATCGACGAGCACTGCATGCTGTTCGTGCGCGGCACCGGGCCGATCGGCTATCCCGGCGGCGCCGAGGTGGTCAACATGCAGCCGCCGGCGGCGCTGATCAAGCGCGGCATCCACTCCCTGCCCTGCATCGGCGACGGCCGCCAGTCCGGCACCTCGGGCTCGCCGTCGATCCTCAACGCCACGCCCGAAGCCGCCGCCGGCGGCGGGCTCGCGATTTTGCAGACGGGCGACCGCGTGCGCATCGACCTCAAAACCGGCGCGGCCAATATCCTGATTTCCGACGACGAAGTCGCGCGGCGCCATGCCGAGCTCAAGGCCAGGGGCGGCTTCCCCTATCCCGAGCATCAGACGCCGTGGCAGGAGCTCTATCGCAACACGGTCGGCCAGCATGCCACCGGCGGCTGCATCGAACTCGCCACGCGTTATCAGGACATCGCGGGCCGCGTCGGCGTCGCCCGTCACAATCATTAAGAACTGCGAGGGCAGCATGACAGATCGTTTGAAGGGCAAGCGCGCCTTTGTGACCGCGGCGGCGGCAGGCATCGGCCGCGCCTCCGCTATTGCCTTCGCGCGCGAGGGCGCGCATGTCACCGCGACCGACATCGACGAGAACGGACTGGCCGAGCTCAAGCAGCATGGCGTCGCCGCGGTCATCAAGCTCGATGCGCGCGACAGCGCCGCGGTCGCCGCCGCTGCGGCAGCAACCGGCACGGTGGACGTGCTGCTCAACGCCGCCGGCTTCGTCCATCACGGCACGGTGCTGGATTGCTCGGAGGACGACTGGGATTTTTCGTTCGACCTCAACGTCAAGTCGATGCACCGCACGATCCGCGCCTTCCTGCCCGGCATGCTCGCGGCGGGCCAAGGCTCGATCATCAACATCGCCTCCGCCGCCGGCGTGTTCAAGGCCGCGCCCAACCGTTACGTCTATGGCGCGACCAAGGCCGCCGTGGCCGGACTGACGCGCGCGGTTGCCGCCGACTTCATCGCCAAAGGCATCCGCTGCAATTGCATCTGCCCTGGCACCATCGAGACGCCCTCGATGCTCGGACGCGCGGCGGCGCTCGGCGCAGGCGGCCGCGACATGTTCGTCAGCCGCCAGCCGATGGGCCGGCTCGGCACGGCGGAGGAAATCGCTTCGCTCGCGGTCTATCTCGCCAGCGACGAAAGCGCCTTCACCACCGGCGTCGCTCATATCATCGATGGCGGCTGGACGCTGTAATCTCATTGGATTGTCATTGCCGGGCTTGACCCGGCAATCCATCATTTTTCAGAAAGATGGATGCCCGGATCAAGTCCGGGCATGACGGTAGGAGAAAGGGACGCGATCATGAACAGGATCGATCTCGGCGGCCGTCACGCGGTCGTCACCGGCGGCGCGCAGGGTTTCGGCCGCGCCATCACCGAGCGCTTCGTCGTCTCCGGCGCAAAGGTGGCGATCTGGGATCACGACCGCGCGCTGGCCGAACGCACCGCCGAAGAGATCGGCACGGGCGTCATCGCGCTCGACGTCGACGTGACCGATCCCGATGCCGTGGCGCGGGCGCGCGATGCGACGCTTACGGCATTCGGCCGGATCGACATCCTCATCAACAATGCAGGCATCGCCGGCATCAACAAGACGGTGTGGGAAACCGATCTCGCCGAGTGGCGCAAGGTGCTGCGCATCAATCTCGACGGGCCGTTCATCTGTTCTCAGGCGATCGTGCCCGGCATGATCGCGCAGAACTACGGCCGCATCGTCAACATCGCCTCCATCGCCGGCAAGGAAGGCAACCCCAACGCCGCCCATTACTCGGCCTCCAAGGCCGGGCTGATCGCGCTGACCAAATCGCTCGGCAAGGAGCTGGCCGGCCACGACATCAGCGTCAACACGGTGACGCCGGCCGCCGCCAAGACCGCGATCTTCGACCAGATGACGCAACAGCATATCGACTTCATGCTGTCGAAAATTCCGCGCGGACGCTTCGTCGAGGTGGAGGAACTGGCGGCGATGGTGGCGTGGATGGCCTCAGAAGAATGCGCCTTCACCACGGGCGCGGTGTTCGATATCTCGGGCGGCCGCGCGACGTATTGAACGGCAGGAGGCGGTCACACGGCCCGTATCCCGGACGCGATGCGGCATGGCATGCCGCGTCGCTGATCCGGGATCGTCATGAAGTGAACATGAAGTGAATGCGTCTGCAACGGTCCCGGCTCAGCGGCGCAGCGTTTCACGCCGCACCGCGTCCGGGACAGGTCGTTTCCCGCAAAATGTCTACGCCTCCCCGCCCCGACCCTCGCGCCGCATGAAGTCGAAATCACAGCCCTCATCGGCCTGCGTCATCGTCTCGCGGAATAGCCAGGCATAACCGCGCCGTGCGTTCTCCGGTGCGGGCGGCGCGCGCCATGTCTTGCGCCTGCGCTCCAGTTCGGCATCATCGACCAGCACATCGATACGGCGCGCGGCGAGATCGAGCCGGATGCGGTCGCCGTTCGCGACCAGCGCCAGCGGCCCGCCAACCGCCGCTTCAGGGGCCATATGCAGCACGATGGTGCCGAACGCGGTGCCGCTCATGCGCGCATCCGAAATGCGCACCATATCCTTCACGCCCTGCGCGGCCAGCTTCCTCGGGATCGGCAGGTAGCCCGCCTCCGGCATGCCCGGCGCGCCGCGCGGCCCGGCGTTGCGCAGCACCAGTACATCATCCGGCGCGACGTCG
>JBEBWH010000348.1:0-3628 GCA_040392305.1 Bradyrhizobium sp.
TCCGCCATTGTCGCCGGGGTCATCCGGCGTCACGCCGCGTCAGCGTGACGCCTGCTCCTTCTCGGCCATGTTGATGATCTCGACGCGCCGGTTGGCGGCGGCGTAGGGATGCGCCCGGTCCTTCAGGCGGGTCTCGCCATAGCCGGCGGCCACCAGATTCTCGGCCGGGATCTTGTAGCGCTCGATCAGGAAGCGCTTCACGGTTTCGGCGCGGCGCTCGGACAGGGACTGATTGTAGTCGTCGCCGCCCTTGGCGTCGGTGTGGCCGCCCAACATGATAATGGCTCCGGCCAGCTCCGGGCTGGTCAGCGCCTGGCCGAGGCTGTTGAGCTGCGGCTCCGCCTTCGCGGTCAGTTCGGCCGAATTGAAGTCGAAATTGATCTGGAGGTCGATGCTTGGCCGCTTGCTGGCGATCTCGGCGATCTGCTCGCGGTCGCCGCTGGAGAGCGAGCGGGTCCGGCTGATGCGTTTGACGGCTGCCAGATCGTCGGCGGACAGCGCCGGACGCGGTGTGCTGCTGAGGCTGCGGGTCTTGGGAGCCTTGAGCCCATCGAGAATCTGCTGCGCCGACAGGTCGCCGGCGACCGCGGCCCCCGCGGAGGCCCAGGCCAGTGCGCTGGCGAGCAGGATCGAGCGAAGGGCGGTGCTGCGGAGAGGTGCGTGCCGAATCATCTGAAGTCTCCATCTGCTTGAGGGCCGCTGACGGTCGGTGCCGTCATCTTGCGGCCATCGTGATCCAGACAGGGCCTGCCTACTGTGCCGCACGTCACACAACGTCGTTTCAGTCGGGCGGGCTCAAGAAGCGAATTCAGGCGACGCCAGCGTCGGGCGGGATACGCCGGCTGTCAAGCGGGTGTCGGGCACCGGCAGGATGCCGGGCAGCGTGGTTAAGGACTTCCTGCGATACGGGGCCGGGATTTGCACCCCCGGATTGAGGGGGCGGAAATGTGGCCGCAAGACCACAGGGGGCGGGAAATTGTGGCGGAAACGCCGCGAATTTGCCGTCAGTCGCTTTGCTGGCCAGTGGCCTTGAGGTTAAAGTTCTCGCGATTTCGTGAAATTGCCGCCCGAACTGCAATCCGAAGGGGTCCCGATGACCGACGCTTCCCGCATGCGATCGCCTGATCTTGGCAAACTTGGCCGTCGCGCTGCGGCGGGTGCTACTTTCGCGGTGGCGCTGGCTGCCTCGCCCGCGATGGCGAGCTGCGTCGGCACCGGCGCCCTTGCCGGCCTTGGCTCGCAGTTTCTGCCCTTCGCCGCCGGCGGCGCGGTCAGTTCGCTGGTGTCGGCCATCAACGCCGCGAACACCGCCTTCCTGACCCAGTCCACCGCTTTCGTCGGCGCGCCCGGAAATCCCGCCCCCGATCAGGAAGGCGGCGGCGTGTGGGTGCGCGGCATCGGCGGCGAGGTCACGACCAAGAGCACTGCGACCACCTCCGGTGTGTCGTTTGCCGGCGTGGCGCTGCCGGGCGATATCAACTGCGCCACCGAAAACCGGCTGAGCTTCTCCGGCGTCCAGATGGGCAGTGACATGGCGCGCCTGAACTGGAACGGCTGGAACGTTCATGTCGGCTCGATGATCGGCTATCTCGGCGCCAAGTCGCGGGACATTTCCGCGGCCGGGCCGCTCAACCCGCTCGGCGGCACCTTCCAGGACACGCTGCAGGTGCCGTTCGCCGGCATGTATGTGGCGGCCACCCGCGGCGGCTTTTTCGCCGATGGCCAGGTGCGTTTCGACTACTATCAGAACAAGCTGAGCGATCCGGTCGTCGGCGGCATCTTCGACCAGAAGCTCGACGCGCGCGGTTACGCCATCAGCGGTAACATCGGCTACAATCATCAGCTCGGCAATAACTGGTTCATCGAGCCGTCGGCCGGCATCGTGGTGTCGCGGGTGTCGGTCGATCCGCTCAACGTGACTGGTTCGCTGGTGACCGGCACCGGGCTGACCCTGCCGGGCCAGCTCGTGGTCGACGATATCCGCAGCACGCTCGGCCGCCTGAGCCTGCGCGCCGGCACCACCATCGTCTCCGGCAACATGGCCTGGCAGCCGTTCGCGACCGCGAGCGTCTATCACGAGTTTGAGGGCGGGGCGACGGCGAGCTTCAACGGCGATGCGTTCGCCGCGATCGTGCCGGGCGTCAACATGAACGGCAACCTGCGCATGTCGTCGATCGGCACCTACGGCCAGTTCGGCCTCGGCGTCGCCGGTCAGATGCTCAACACCGGCTGGCTCGGCTATCTGCGCGCCGACTATCGCACGGGCCAGAATATCGACGGCTACAGCGTGAACGGCGGCATCCGCTATCAGTTCAGCCCCGAGCAGATCGCCTCGATCTCGCCGCTCTACACCAAGGCCGCCAAGGCGCCCGCTATCGCCCGCACCGTCTATGACTGGAGCGGCTTCTTCGTCGGCATCAGCGGCGGCGTGATGGCCGGCAAGACTGACTATTACTTCCCGGCAAGCCTGTCCTCGACCAGCCCGCGTTATGCAGGCCTCGTGGGCGGCGGGCAGGTCGGCTACGACTGGCAGATCGGCAAGTGGGTGGTCGGGCTCGAGGGCAACATCCATGCAGGCAATGCGCATGGCGCCCGGTCTTGCCCGAACAACGTGTTCTATACCTGCGAAACCGATATGGACTGGCTCGGCACCGCCACGGCGCGGCTCGGCTATGCCTATTGGGATCGGTCGCTGGTCTATGTCCGCGCCGGCGCGGCCTTCGGCAACACCAAGATCACCGGCAACTGCAACACCGGTCCGTTCAACGTCTTTGGCTTCACCAATTGCGGCACCAATGAGAGCCGCTCGGCTACCGGCTGGACCGTGGGCTTCGGCTCCGAGTTCGCGCTGACCCGCAACTGGACGGTGCGGACCGAGACGAACTATTACGATCTCGGCACCACCCGCTACAATCTCCCGACCGGCGCCGTGCCGGCGTTCGAGACGGTGGATGTCCGCAACAACGGCATCATCTCCACGGTCGGCCTGAACTACCGTTTCTCGGCCGATCCGGTGACGACGAGGTTCTAAGCGAGTGCCGCGGCGGATCGCCGGCGCGGCAGAATAAGACGTTGATACTGGGGGCGAGAACGCGTGGCTGCTGCATGCAGCCGCCCGTTTTCTTTTGTCGCGGCCCAACCGTTGTTGCGGCCGATCGCCAGCTTCGTGTGGCCACGTCCGTTCGGCGTCGCGATGCGGTGGCGCTGGCTCGCGACCCGGCAGGCCGGGCAGCGGCCGATCACCTTGGCCCGCGGCCGGCGTCTCACTATCCGTTTCCGGGAAACTACCAGCCCCGACCGACCGCAGGCTCGGCGGCGGCCATGGCCCGGCCGTCATGCGATCCTTCAGGCTGGAGCACAAATAGTCGGATCGAGCGCGGCCGTGACGGCGCTGCCGGCCCGCCGCCGCGTTCGTCCACCTTGGGCGAAGCTTGCGCTAGAGCTTTTCCGCTTCTGATGGAATCAGAAGCGGAGCTCTATATCTTTGTTCCTGACGCGTTTTCTTCACGCGAACCGGTTTCCACTTCGCTTGAAAACGCTTTAGTAAGGCGCCGGCCGCTCCTTGCTGCGAACATCCTGCACCAGATCGAGCTGCCGTTCGATCTTGGACAGCGCTGCGATGAACGCC
>JBEBWH010000349.1:0-3625 GCA_040392305.1 Bradyrhizobium sp.
CATATTGGCCGGAGAGCAGCGTGGCGTAGAGATAGGTCGGCACCGAGGAGGAGAAGAGCGACATGTAGGCGCCGAAATTGGCGATCGTATCGACCTTCAGGGCCGTGACGCGGTTGTTCGCGTCGAAGGCCATCTTGACCGTTGAGACATGGTCGCGGCCATGCGCGTCGGTCAGGAACGCCTCGGTGCGGTCGCTCGTCCATTTGACGGGAACGCCCGCGCGCTTCGAGGCCCAGAGACAGACGATCTCTTCGGGATAGATATAGATCTTTGAGCCAAAGCCGCCGCCGACGTCGGGGGCGATGACGCGCAGCTTGTTTTCCGGCGCGACATTGTAGAAGGCGCTCATGACGAGGCGCGCGACATGCGGGTTCTGGCTCGTCGTGTAGCAGGTGTAGTGGTCTTCGGCCGAATCGTAGACGCCGAGCGCGGCGCGCGGCTCCATCGGATTCGGCGCGAGCCGGTTGTTGACGATCCGCATTTCCGTGACATGGGCGGCCGCGGCGATGGCCGCATCGGTGGCGTCGGAATCGCCGAGCTGCCAGTCGAAGATGAGGTTGCCGGGCGCCTCGGGGTGGAGCTGCGGCTGGCCGGCTTCGAGTGCCCTGACGGCGTCGGTGACGGCCGGCAGCACCTCGTAGTCGACGAGGACGGCCTCGGCCGCATCGCGCGCCTCGCCCATGCTGTCGGCGACAACCACGGCGACGGCGTCGCCGACATAGCGCACCGTCTCGTGCGCGATCGGCCGCCAGGCGCCCATCTTCATCGGCGAACCGTCCTTGGAGTGGATCATCCAGCCGCAGATCAGATTGCCGACCTTGTCGTCGACGATCTGCTGGCCGGTCAGCACCGCGACCACGCCGGGCATCTTCTCGGCGGCGCTGGTGTCTATACCCTTGACGCGGGCATGGGCATGAGGGCTGCGCACGAAATGCGCATGCGTTGCACCCTGAATTTTGATGTCGTCAACGTAGCGGCCCTTGCCGGTGATGAACCGCCTGTCTTCCTTGCGCAGTACGCGTGCGCCGATACCTTCGACTCCCATGGATTTTCTCCTTGCCGAACCGCGCGCCCCGCCGCCGAGGCGTTCGCCGGTCGTTGTCATGCAATGTCTGCTGTTCGTGAGGCCCGCGGGCTGTCGCGGGTCGCGCGAAGACTTATTCGGCTGCGTCGGCGACGCTCATGCGGCCGGCCGCGTCCAGCACCGACTTGACGATGTTGTGATAGCCCGTGCAGCGGCAGATATTGCCTTCCAGCTCCTCGCGCACGGTGGCTTCATCGAGCTTGCCGCCATGGCGCTTCACGATGTCGATTGCCGACATGATCATGCCCGGCGTGCAGAAACCGCACTGGAGGCCGTGATTGTCGCGAAACGCCGCCTGCATCGGATGCAACTGGTCGCCCTTGGCGATGCCTTCGATGGTGGTGATATTGGCGCCGTCCGCCTGTCCCACCAGCGTGGTGCATGACTTCACCGCACGGCCGTCGATATGGACGACGCACGCGCCGCATTGACTGGTATCGCACCCGACATGGGTGCCGGTCAGGTTCAAATGATCCCGCAAAAATTGGACCAGCAGGGTCCGGTCTTCGACGCTGGCGGAAACTGCCTTTCCGTTCACCGTCATATTAATTGTCGTCACGAGACACCTCCCGATGCTTTATTATGGTTCTAATTAGATGCGCACATGTACAACTTTGCAACCATGATCTTTCCGCGGCTCGAAGCGCGCGTCACGACTGCAAGGAGAATGGCGGGCATCACGACCGCGCTTGCATCAAACCCTGCGGGCGTCGCGCGCCGAATGATCTAAGGTATTGAGTGCAGGCATGTTTGGCCTGAGCGGCGTGGATGGGCAGATGTTCCTGTGGTCCCTTCCGTGCGCCTTCGAGACCGGGGCGAGATTCCCCTGACCAAGGGAAACGCCGCGCCGGTCTGGCTCCGGACCGACCACGACCCTCGGTAGCAATTTACGCCCTCTTATCCATTTAACGCTAATTTTCGTTCCCGCGCTGGAAGGGGCTTCCGGCACGGTTCATGGCGGGTCTAGCGAATTGGGGCTGATGATGGGGTGGAAGCGCGGCCGAAGGAATTCGGTGTCCGGGGCAGGCCTTGGCCTGGGGTTTCGCAGCAAGATCGTACTGGGCTTTGCGACTGTGCTGGCCGTGTCTGCGGTCAGTATGGGGCTTGCCTATTACGGTTTCGAGAAGGTCGCGGGCAGCGTCACCGCCTACCGCAAGAGCGTCGCGGAATCGGATGCGGCCCGCAATATCGATCGCGAGCTCGTATCGTTTCAGGGAATGGCGCGCTATTTCGCGCTGACCGGCAAAGAGCAGGACGCCGCCGCGGCGCTCGCGGCGCAGGAGGCTCTTAAAGCAGCCATCGCGCAGTCGATCCAGGGGACGACGGACGCCTCGCGGCTTGAGCAGATCAACGCCCTGCACAAGGAGTTCGAGCCAGTCACCGCGACCTTCGCCAAGATCGTCAAGGCCAAGGGCGAGAACGCCTCATTGGCCGAGAACCGCGTCGTCGCGCGCGCCTCGATGCTGCGCTACAAGCTGGACGACGCTGGCGACAGCGCGGGTCTCGCCGGTCTTGAAGCGGTGCAGACCACGCTGAGAGGGATGGTGACGCAACTCGTCGCCACGTCAGCGCTGACCAATACTTTCGTCGCCAAGCCCGATCAGGCCACCGCAAGCAGCGCCTTTGCCCGCATCCGTTTCCTTGAGACGGCGTTTTCGTCGATCGAGGCCGCCGGCAACGAGGACCTCGGCCGCAAGCTGAAAGAGATTTCCGAGCTTTTGAAGGACTATAGCGACTCCTTCAAGAAGTTCGTCGAGAACGCCAAGGCGATCGACGATATGGTGTCCGAACTCGCGGTCTGGAGCGCCTCGATCGTCCATCTCTCGGATGCGATGAAGATGGACCTGCTGACCGAGCAGCGCCGGCTCGAAAGCGAGTCGCAGACGACGCTGTATGATGGCAAGCTCTATATCGCGCTCCTCTTGATCGGCAGCCTCGTGATCGGCGGCCTGCTGGCGTGGATGCTGGGTAACGGCATTTCCAGGCCGATGCTGGCGATGTGCGCCGCCATGCGCCGGCTCGCGGGCGGCGATTTCGAGGTCGTGCTGCCCGGCCTCGGCCGCAAGGACGAAATCGGCCAGATGGCTGCGGCCGTCGAGGAGTTCAAGATGCAGGCGGCCGCCAAGGCCGAGCGCGAGGCGGAAGAGCAGGCTCGGCTCGATCAGGCCGCAGGGCAGGCGCGCCGTGCCGAGCTGATCCGCTTTGCCGACGAGTTCGAGGCGGTGGTCGGCGGCATCGTCACCAGCGTTTCGGCGTCCTCCAGCCAGCTTGAGGCCGCCGCGGCGACGTTGACGCGGACCGCGGAGACCACCCAGGGCCTGTCCTCGCAGGTGGCCGGCGCTTCCGAAGAGGCATCGGCCAACGTGCAGTCGGTGGCGGCGGCGACCGAGGAGCTGTCGGTGTCGGTCGATGAGATCGGGCGGCAGGCTCATGAGTCGAGCCGTATCGCGGAAGGCGCGGTGCAGCAGGCGCGCGAGACCGATGCGCGCATCGCCCGACTGTCGCGCGCCGCGCAGCAGATCGGCGACGTGGTGCAGCTCA
>JBEBWH010000350.1:0-3613 GCA_040392305.1 Bradyrhizobium sp.
AACGGCCTCGCCGACATTCGTCTCGTCGAGGCGTAGCCCGATCAGTTGGGAGAGATCGAGCCGCGTCGGCCGCTCGGCCGCGCCGCCGATGCCGGCCACCAGATCAGTGCAGCGCCCCTCGTCGTCGAGCGCGAGTTGCGCGGCGGCCGAAACGAAAGCAAAATCGGAACGGCGGGCGCTGATTTCATGAAATCCGGTACCGATGCGCTTGTGCTTCCAGATAGGGAAACGCACCGCGCTGACGCATTCACCAAGCCCGATGGTGGTCAGCATCGGGCCGATGTAAAAGTCATCGGCTGGAATCGTCGTCTCGCCCTCGGTGGTGGCCAGCACGATGTCCGCGTTGAGCGTGACGGCGACCAGCGGGATTTCAGCGGAGGGGTCGCCATTGGCGATCGAGCCGCCGACCGTGCCGCGATTGCGCGTCGGTGGATGGCCCACCCATGGCAGTGCCCGAGCGAGCAGCGGCACGGACGCGTGAATAACCGCGTTTTGCAGCGCATGAGCCTGTCGCGTTGTGGCGCCGACGACGACCGCGTCATCGTCCGCGCGAATGCCGGCAAGGCCGGGCAGGCGCAGAATGTCGATCAGGCGCGCAGGGCGGGCGAGGCGCATCGCCAGCATCGGCACCAGGGTCTGTCCGCCGGCGATGACGCGTGCGTCTTCATCCGCAGCCAGTAAATTGCACGCCTGCGCCAACGTTTCGGGGCGGATATATTCGAATGGAGCAGGCTTCATGTGCAAGTGCCCTTCACTGGTTGTGGCCGCGCCGGTGGCACCACGGGGGACGTTGTCGCTGTTCAGGCGAGCGGCAAACCGGCCATAGCGGGTGACAGCACGGAAATGGTCTGACTCTTAAGAAGGGGGCCGTTGACCTCGCTCGCCTTCTTCACGGCGACCCATTCGGGGTCGGAGGCGAACGCAGCCCAGGCAGACTTGCGGGCCTCTTCGCTGGGGAAGCGGGTCATGTAGGTGAGGCGCCCGTCTTCGGTCGGCGCGGTGAACGCGCCCAGCAGTTCGATTCCGTGACGCGGGAAGAATTTTGGCGCGACATGGTCGTAGAACCGTACGCGCATGGCCTTCGCGTTGTTCTCGGACGCTTCATAGATGCGGATTTCATAGATCAACGAATGTTTCCTCCGCGCTGCAGCTTTGTCGTTATGTGCCGGTTCAAGTAAGGACAAGACTGATGCATTGTCAAACGCAAAATAATGCAATCGGCAGATAAATGGTTGTTTGGACTGGTTCAATAATCGTATTGTACCTGTTAATTGTGGATAGAGGTATCAAAATACGCCCGAGACGTCGCAATATTGATGATTGTTATGGTCCGCCTTGCGGCAATTGAGACATTGAACTATTCGACGCTACATACTCAGGGAGCGATCTGCAGAAGATGTGCTGGCGATAAAATGACAGAATGGGTGCCGACCCTTCCGCAAGATGGCAGCCCGCGCTACGCGGCCTTTGTCGCGGCGCTGGAAGCAGATATCGTCTCCGGACAGGTCAAGCCGGGAATGCGCCTGCTGCCGCAGCGCGAGATGGCGCAGCGGCTTTCGCTCAGTGTTGGGACCATCTCCAAGGCCTATGCCGAAGCGGAACTGCGTGGCCTCATATCCGGTGAGGTCGGGCGCGGCACGTTCGTGCAGCGCCGCAGGCCGGAGCAGCGCAACGGTCTTGGTGCGACGAACGGCAGTGTCAATCTCGCGCTCAACGTCCCGCCTTACACCGGTGAGGACGAAATTATTGCCGCAGTGCTGGCGAACATCGCCGTCGAGGGCGATCTGGCCAATCTGCTGGGCTATATGCCGCATCAGGGATTGCTGCGGCATCGCGAGGCGATCGCCGGATGGATCGGCTCGCTCGGCGTGAGGGTCAGCCCCGACCACCTGTTCATTACCCATGGCGGACAGCATGCGCTCGCGGTGGCGCTCGGTATGGTGGCCACGAACGGTCATACGGTGCTGACCGAGACTTTTACTTATTCCGGCATGATCGCGCTGTCGGCCCAGAACGGCTATCAGCTGCGGGGCGTGGCGACGGATGCTTATGGCCTCATACCCGATGCGCTGGATGATGCTTTCCGTGAGACCGGCGCCCGCGTGCTATTCTCCATGCCGACCTTGCAGACGCCGACCGGTGCGGTGATGTCCGAGGAGCGGCGGGATGCGGTGGCCGAAATCATCCGAAAACATGAGGCCTATCTGGTCGAGGACGACGCCTATGCTTTTCTATTCGCGATGCCGCCGCGCACCATCTCGTCGCGGATTCCTGATCGCAGCTTTTATGTGGTCAGTCTTGCCAAATGTCTCGCCCCCGGTCTGCGCATCGCGGCGATGATTGTTCCGGAGGCTTTCCGGGACCGCTGCAACAATGGCGTCCGGGCCACGGGATGGATGGCGACGCCGCTAATGGCCGAGGTGGCGGCGCGGCTCATTCATAATGGCGCGCTCAACGAGCAGGTCCGGCGCAAGCGTGAGAAGGCGACGATCCGGAACGCCATCGCTGACCGTGCGCTTGGCGACTGGCTGCCGCCGCTGCTGTCGCAGCCGGGCTTCCATCGCTGGCTGCCGCTGCCGGCCGGGCGCATGCTCAACAGCCTCATCACGCAGGCGGCACAGGCCGGCATCACGCTGGCCCCACCCGGTGCTTTGCAGCAGGTCGATCGCGGCACGCTCGGCGTGCGGCTTTGCCTGGGGCATCCATCCGAGGCCGACCTTGAGCGCGCGCTGGTCGAGTTGCGGCGGATTTTGGAAATGGCCGAGACGATTACGTTCGTCTAATCGCTCTGAAATGCGTGAGTCTTGTAGAGGTGGTGTCATGTTCGGGCTGTCGCTGAACGAACTCGGGCAAACCTTCATCCTTGTCAGTCATGACAGGCCGATCATTACACAGCTCTGCCAACGCTCAGTATGTATGAACAATGGCAAGGTGATCACGATCGGAACGACACAAGATGCGCTAGACTAGGCAGTGAACAGGTGATCGAAACCTATCTCGGCAACACGCATGTTGCGGAGGCTGGCAGTGGATAAGCCGATCCTGAACTGGCGGATGTCACCTCGGGATACGCCAAGGATATCGATGGCGATCTGCCCGGCCAGGTGCGCAAGTGGCTGGAGCTCAACTATTAAAGCCAAGGCGTATGAGACTGATCTGAGGCATAGTTCTAGCGCAGGAACGCACGGAAGCGCCGCAGCGCGAACAGAAAGAGGATGAGGCCGATCGCAAGCAGGCTGAGAAGCTGCGGCCAGACCGCCTCAAGTCCCGCGCCCCGGAACAGCACCGATTGGGCCAGCGCCACGAAGTGGGTGTCCGGCGCCGCCGACATCAACAGCCGGATTGCCGCCGGCATGCTTTCCACCGGGGTCAGTCCGCCGGCGAGCACATGGATTGGAAACAGCACCAGGATCAACAGCAGGCCGAACTGCGGCATGGAGCCTGCGACCGTGGCAAGAACGATGCCGAGCGACGTGGTCGCAAAGAGTTGCAGAAGGATGCCGAGTGCCAGCAGCCACAGCGAGCCGGCAACCGGGATCGACAGCCAGGCTTGCACCACCACCGTGAACGCGAACAGCGATGCCGCAAGCACGACGGCGGCCATCGGCCAGAT
>JBEBWH010000351.1:0-3609 GCA_040392305.1 Bradyrhizobium sp.
TGCGGCTGTTGCCGCTGCTGATGCAGCGCTTCCAGATCTCCGACGTGGTGCTGTCGCAACCGAATATCACCGTCAAGCGCGACGCCGACGGCCGCAGCAACTGGGCGCTGCTGATCGCCCGGCTCGCCGAAACCATGAAGCCCGGCGCGCAGAGCGCCGTCTCGTTCTCCGAAATCCGCATCAGCGACGGCGTGCTGACCTACACCGACGACGGCGCCGGCGCCTCGGAGACGCTGAGCGATATCGATGTCTCGCTGGCCTGGCCATCGATCTCGCGCTCGTTCGCAGCGACCGGCGAGTTCGACTGGCGTGGCCAGCGCGTCGATGCCAGCATCAGCGTCAGCGATTTTCTCGCCGCGCTCTCCGGCGAGAAATCGGGCCTCAAGGCCCGCATCGCCGCCTCCCCCCTGAAATTCGCGTTCGACGGCTCGGTCAGCAACCGCACCAGCCTGCTGCTCGAAGGGACGCTGACGGCGGACTCCGCCTCGCTGCGCAACGCGCTGCGCTGGGCAGGCCGCGAACCGCCGGGCACGGGCGGCTTCGGCCGCTTTGCGCTCAAGGCCCGCGCCAACGTGGTCGGCGCATCGGTTGCGCTCACCAACGTCAATGTCGAACTCGACGGCAACGTCGCCGAAGGCGTGATGACCATCAGCAACGGCGAGCGGCAGAGCCTCCAGGCGACGCTGGCGGCCGAAACGATCGATTTCACGCCCTACATCAACACGGTCAAGCTGCTGGCCAGCGGCGCGCGCGACTGGAATCGCCAGTTGTTCGACTTGAGCGGACTGTCGGCCACCGATCTCGACATGCGGCTATCGGCGGCGAAAGTGACGGTGGGCTCGATGAAGCTCGGCCGCACCGCGATCGGCGCAAATCTGCGCAACGGCACGCTGGCGCTCAGCGTCGGCGAGGCGCAGATGTTCGACGGCATCGCCAAGGGCTCGGTGATCGTCGCGCGCAGCGAGGCCAAGGCCGACATCAAGACCCAGTTCCAGTTCACCGATGTCGATCTGGAGACCTGCGTCAACGAACTGTTCGGCGTGACACGCCTGTCGGGACGCGGCGATCTACGCGTCACGCTCGAAGCCTCGGGCTCAAGTCCGTTCGGGCTGGCGCAATCGCTCGACGGCTCGGCGACGCTGATCGGGCGCAACGGCAATCTCAACGGCTTCAATGTCGAGCAACTGCTGCACCGATTGGAGCGGCGGCCGCTGTCGGGCGGCGGCAACTTCCGCACCGGGCGGACGCCGTTCGACGCCATCAAGATCGCGGCGCGCTTCAATGACGGCGTGGCCACCGCCGAAGAGATTTTCATCGACGGCCCGAACACCCGCCTGACCCTGAGCGGCACCGCCTCGGTGCCTTATCGCGAATTCGACCTGAAGGGCGTCGCCGCGCTGGTGTCCAAGCCGGGCCAGCCGCCGAGTTTCGAGCTGCCCTTCGTTGTGCAGGGGCCATGGGACGATCCGCTGATCTTTCCCGATTCCGACAGCCTGATCCGACGCTCGCCAGCCTCCGCGCCGCTGCTCGACGCGGTGCGCGACCGCCGCGCGCGCGACGCCGTCCGCGCCGTGATCGAGCGCTTCACCGGCGGCGCCAAGCCGGCCGCAACACCGCCGGCGCAGGCTCCGAACGGGCAAGCGGCCCCCAGCCAGTAGCTGGTTCCGCACCTAAAGCGGCGCGGCGCTCTCCCCGCGCGTGCTCGTCAGCTTCGACGCCATCGACGCGGCGATGATGACAACGGTCAGCGCGGCGACGATCAGCGTGCAGATCGCGTTGATCTGCGGCTTCACGCCGAGCCGCACTTCGGAATAGATGCGGATCGGCAGCGTCGCCGATCCCGGCCCCGTGGTGAAACTCGCGATCACCAGATCGTCGAGCGAGAGCGTGAAGGCCAGCATCCAGCCGGCCGCGATCGCCGGCATGATCAGCGGCAGCGTCACCGCCGCAAAAGCGCGCACCGGCGTGCAGCCGAGATCCATCGCCGCCTCTTCGAGACTGCGGTCGAGCGCGCCCAGCCGCGACTGCACGACGACGGTGACAAAGCACATCGTCAGCGTGGCGTGAGCGATGGTCACAGTCCAGAAGCCGCGCTCGGCATTGATGGCGACGAACAGCAGCAGCAGCGTCAGTCCGGTGATGACTTCCGGCATCACCAACGGCGCATAGAGCATGCCGGAAAACAGCGTGCGGCCGCGGAACGCGCCGGCGCGCGTCAGCGCCACCGCCGCCAGCGTGCCGAGCACGGTGGCGGCCGTCGCCGAGACCGCCGCGACGCGCAGGCTCATCCACACCGCCGCCAGCATCGCCTCGTCGTCGAGCAGTTCGCGATACCAGCGCAGCGACCAGCCGCCCCACACCGTCACGAGTTGCGAGGCGTTGAAGGAATAGATGACGAGAATGACGATCGGCAAATAAAGGAACGCCAACCCGAAGGCCAGCGCCACGATGTTGAATCCCGACAGCTGCGTGGCAAATGACGACGACTTCATCATCGCCTGCCCTCGATCTGGCGCTGTTGCGCGCGCTGATAGAACAGCAGCGGCACGATCAGCAGCGCGAGCAGCACCACCGCCGTGGCGGAGGCCACCGGCCAATCGCGGTTGGTGAAGAATTCGAGCCAGATCGTCTGTCCGATCATCATCGCATCCGACCCCGCCAAAAGATCGGGAATGACGAACTCGCCGACGATCGGGATGAAGCACAACAGCACGCCCGCGCCGATGCCCGGCAGCGAGATCGGCAGCGTGACGAGCCAGAACGCTTTCGTCGGCGAGCAGCCGAGATCGGCCGCCGCTTCCAGCAGCGACGCGTCCATCTTCGAGAGCGTTGCATAAAGTGGCAGGATCATGAACGGCAGATAGGAATAGACCAGACCGATGAACATCGCCCGGTCGGTGGCAAGCCATGTCAGCGGCGCCGAGATGATGCCGAGATTGATCAGCACGGCATTCAGCAGGCCGTCCTGCTGCAGGATGTTGATCCAGGCATAGACGCGGATCAGGAACGAGGTCCAGAACGGGATGATGACCAGCATCATCGCCACGCCTTGCCAGCGCTTCGGCAGCCGCGCCATGCCATAGGCGACGGGGTAGCCGATGACGAGCAAGAGCGCGGTGGCGACGGCCGCCACCATCAGACTGCGCAGATAGGACAGCACGTAGAGATTGTCGGAGATCAGCAGCCGATAGTTGTCGAACGACAGCTCGGACAGTGCGTCCCGAATCGTTTCCCAGCCGCCGGTGAAATCGAATACCGGCAGATAGGGCGGCTGCGCCACCGCGGTCTGCGACAGGCTGATCTTGAGCACGAAGCCGAACGGGACGAGGAAGAACAGCACGAGCCACAGATAGGGCGCGAGCGCGGCAAGACGTGCGGGCCGGGTGAAAAGTTGTCGCGCGCTCACGGCATCAATGCTCCAGCACCATGCAGTCGCCCGGCGAGAATGAGGCGACGACGCGTGCGCCGATATCGAAGCCCGCCCCTGCCCGCGCGGCGTTGGTGACGGCGGCCCGCAGCATCGCACCGGTGACGAGCTTGACCTGATAGAGCGAAATGTCGCCGAGATAGCTGTGACCGACCACCTCGCCCGGCAGCGCGTTGACGGCC
>JBEBWH010000352.1:0-3602 GCA_040392305.1 Bradyrhizobium sp.
CTGCATTTCATGATGGCGGTCGGCGGGCTGGCCTCGTTCGGTCATGCCGCCTATTTCGGGCTGGGCTCTTACGGCGTGGCGATGCTCGCCAAATTCGTCGGCCTGCCGATGCTGGCCTGCGTGCTGCTCGGCCCGGTGATGGGTCTGATCGGCGCGGTGGTGTTCGGCTGGTTCTGTATCCGGCTGTCCGGCGTTTACTTCGCGATGCTGACGCTCGCTTTCGCGCAGATCGTATGGTCGATCGCCTTCCAGTGGGTGGAAGTCACCGGCGGCGACAACGGCATTCTCGGCATCTGGCCCGATCCCTGGCTGGCGACGCCGGCGCGGTTCTACTGGCTGGCGCTGGCGCTGGCGGCGATCGTCGTCGCGGGTCTGCGCTTTCTGGTGTTCTCGCCGTTCGGCTACGCATTGCGCGCGACGCGCGACTCGCCGCTGCGCAGCGAGGCCGTCGGCATCGAGGGCAAGCGCGTGCAGTGGGTCGCTTTCGTCCTCGCGGGCACGGTCGCCGCGCTTGCCGGTGCGATGTTCGTCTATCTCAAGGGCAGCGTCTTCCCGGACAATGCCGGCATCGCGCTGTCGGTCGATGCGCTGGTGATGGTGCTGCTTGGCGGCGTCGAAACGGTGTCGGGCGCGGTGGTCGGCGCCATTGCCTACAAGGCGCTGGCGATCTGGCTGGTGAGCTATACCGACCTGTCGAAACTTGTGCTCGGCGGGGTCATCGTCGTCATGGTCGTGGCCTTTCCCAAGGGGATCGTCGGCATGTGGGAGGCGGTGCAGGAGCGCTATCGGCAGGGGACAGGCAAGGGCGCCGCGCTCAACCGGACATCGCATGTGGAGGGCGCGGAATGAGCACGTCGGTTCCGCTGCTTGCGGTCGAGGGGCTGACGAAGTCGTTCGGCGGCGTGCATGCCGTGCGTCAGGTGTCGTTCGCGCTCGCTGCCGGCGAAATCCTCGCATTGATCGGCCCCAACGGCGCGGGCAAGACCACCTGCTTCAACATGCTCAACGGCCAGATCACGCCGGACGCGGGGCGTATCCGGCTCGCCGGGAACGACATCACCGGCCTGCCGCCGCGGCAGGTGTGGCGTCTTGGCGTCGGGCGGACGTTCCAGATCACGGCGACGTTCCCGACCATGACGGTGCGTGAAAACGTCCAGGTCGCGCTGGCCTCGCATGAAGGGCAGATCTTCAATCCGTGGCGTTCGATGTCGCGCTTTGCGCTTGCCGAGGCCGACCAGCTGCTGGAACTGGTCGGGATGGGCGGCTTCGCAGAGCGGCCTTGCGGCGAGCTGGCCTATGGCGATCTCAAGCGGCTGGAGCTGGCGGTGGCGCTCGCCAACCGTCCGAAGCTCTTGCTGATGGACGAGCCGACCGCTGGCATGGCGCCGCGCGAGCGCGTCGAACTGATGCGGCTCACGGCGCGGATTGCCCGCGAGCGGATGATCGGCGTGCTGTTCACCGAACACGACATGGACGTCGTGTTCGAGCATGCCGACCGCATCCTGGTGCTCAATCGCGGCGCCCTGATCGCCGAGGGCTCGCCGGCTGCGGTGCGCAACGATCCGCAGGTTCGGGCGGTCTATCTCGGCGAGGGGCTTGTTTATGATGCCCGCCATCGGGAGGACAGCAAGGCATGAAGCTCTCGGTCAGTGCGCTCAACAGCTTCTACGGCCCGGCGCATATCCTGTTCGACGTCGATCTCGATGTCGGCGAAGGCGAGGTGGTGGCGCTGCTTGGCCGCAACGGCGCCGGCAAGTCCACCACCTTCCGCTCGATCGTCGGGCTGGTGCCGCAGCGCCGCGGCCGGATCGAGTTCGAAGGCCGCGACGTGCTGCACGAGCCGACCCATGCGATCGTGCGCGGCGGGCTTGGTTACGTGCCGGAGGATCGGCGCATCTTCACCGACCTCACGGTCGAGGAAAATCTCGAGGTCGGCCGGCAGCCGCCGCGGACCGGTGCGGCGCAATGGACGCGCGACAAGCTGTTCGCGCTGTTTCCCAACCTCGCCGAGATGCGCAACCGGCCCGGCGGCCGCATGAGCGGCGGCGAGCAGCAGATGCTGACGATCGCCCGCACCTTGATGGGCAATCCGTCGCTGGTGCTGCTTGACGAGCCGTCGGAAGGGTTGTCGCCGAAGATCGTCGAACAGATGGCGCATGCCATTCTGACGATGAAGAAGGAGGGCGTCAGCATTCTGGTCTCGGAGCAGAACCTGCATTTCGCCAATCTGATCTCCGATCGCATCTATATCATCGAGCGCGGGCGTATCTGCTATCGCGGCACAATGGAGGAATTGCAGGCGCGTCCCGATATCCGCGATGCGCATCTGGCGGTATAACCGCAGGGGCGGACAACGATCGTCCGTTCGCTTTTCGGGACGGTTTCAACCGGCATCATGAGCAAGACCCCAAGTAAGCGTCGCGCGCGACCTGAAGGATCGTCCGGCTATCGCCTCGACGAGCAGGTCGGCTTCATCCTGCGCCAGGTGTCGCAGCGCCATTCGGCGATCTTCGCCGCGCAGATCGGCGAGAACCTGACAGCGACACAATGGGCTGCGCTCGCCAAGCTTGCGGAAAGCGGCCCGTGTTCGCAGAATTTGCTGGGACGGCAGACCGCCATGGATGTCGCCACCATCAAAGGCGTGATCGATCGTTTGACCGCGCGCGGCCTGACCGAGACGGCGCGCGATCCCGATGACGGCCGCCGGCTGATCGTGCGGCTGACACGCGCAGGGCAGCAGATCGTCGACAAGCTCGCGGCCGTCGCGCTCGCGGTGAGCGAGGAGACGCTGGCGCCTCTCACGGCGCGCGAACGGGCGACGCTCGTCGCGCTGCTGGGAAAGCTGCGCTAGAGCATGATCCCGAAAAGCTTGCCCTCGGGCTATACTCGAGGGTGGGAACCGGTTTTCGGACAAGATCATGCTCAAATAAAAGGATAGTCGGCGAGCCTGATTCAACGACGTTGAATCGGGCTCTGATGCATTTTCCGGCAAAGCGTGCCTTCGAACCCGACCTCGTGGACGGAGACGGCTCGGCGCGGGATTACCGTGATCAAGCGGGAAGCGCCGGAGCCCGATCCGACCCGGTCGGATCGGATCAGACCTCGATCGTCCGTCAGTGCCCGACGATCTCCGGAATTTTGGTCGCGGGCGGCGTGTTGCGGCTGCGCTGGCTGCGCACGATGCCATCGATGATCGTCATGCCGACGCCGGGCAGATCGCCGAGCTGCACGCTTTCCAGCAGATCCTTGCCGGCCGAATGCTGGGCCTTGTCCATCAGCACGAAATCGGCGGCGCGGCCGACCTCGATCAGGCCGCAATCGAGCGAGCGCATCCGCGCGGTGTTGCCGGTGGCGAAGCAGAACGCCACTTCCGCGGGCACGTCGCCGAGCGACGACAACAGCGACACCATGCGCAAAATGCCGAGCGGCTGGACGCCGGAGCCGGCCGGGCCGTCGGTGCCGAGAATGATGCGGTTGAGTTCACCCATCTCGCGGGCGATCCGCAGGGTATAGAGCGCGGCGCGCTCGTTGCCGTTATGCACGAGTTCGAGGCCACGCTTGCAGCCCTCGCAGATGCAGCGGATCTGCCCGTCGGGCAACGC
>JBEBWH010000353.1:0-3599 GCA_040392305.1 Bradyrhizobium sp.
CCACCGTGAACGCGAACAGCGATGCCGCAAGCACGACGGCGGCCATCGGCCAGATCTTTCCGAGCATGATCTCGATCGGCGTCACCGGCATGACGAGCAGGTGCTCGATGGTGCCGCGCTCACGCTCGCGAATGAGCGCGGCGCCGGCGAGAATGACGGACAACAGCGAGATGTTGTTGACGACCTCCATCATCGCGCCGAACCAGCCGGGATTGAGTTCGGGATTGAATCGCGCGCGCAGCACCAGATCGATCGGCGCCGAATCCGCCGGGCGATAGCGGCGTATGAATTCGTTGACCTCGCCCGAAACGATGGCCTGCACATAGCCGGCGCCGTTGAACGCCTGGGCCATGCGGGTGGCATCGACATTGAGCTGGATCGCCGGCTCCCGCCCGGCCAGCAGGTCGCGCTGGAATCCTGATGGGATCACCAGCCCGAACGTATCGATGCCGGCATCCATGCGCGCCGGCAATTGCTGCAACGGAAGGATCGGCGGGGTTTGGAAATAGGGAGGATAGAAGGCCGAGGCGATCCTGGTCGAAAGCGTTGAACCGTCCTCGTCGGCGATGGTGAGCGGCGCCTTGTTGAGCGTCAGGGGCGTGGCGGTCGCCGCGACATAGACCTGGACCGAGAAGGCGGCGGCGATCAACGCCAGCAGCACCGGGTTGCGAATGAGGCTCCACACTTCCTTGATGCCGAGTTGCCAGACGTGGGAGAGGCGCATGGCTCAGCGGGCCTGTTTCTTGAGGAGGAGCACGCTCAAGCCGAGCAGGGCCGGGCCGGTCGCCAGCAGCACGAAGAACGACGGCAGCAGGTCGCGGAACCCGAGCGCCTTGGAAAAGGTGCCGCGTGAAATGGTGATGAAATGAGTTGCCGGATTAATGGCGCCGATCACCGCGGCTACGCCTTCCATCGAGGCGACCGGATTGATCATGCCGGAATACTGCACCGCCAGCAGCATGGTGACGAGGGTGGTGAGGAAGATCGCGGTGATCTGGCTGTTCATGAAGCTGGAAATGAACAGCCCGAGTCCGGTTGCCGCGATAACAAACAAAAGGCCGCCGGCGGCGAAGGCGAGCAGGTTTCCCGAGAACGGGACGTTCTGTACGAAAACGGCGAAAGCCGTCAGCATGGCGAGGTTCAGGGCGGCCAATCCGACATAGGGGGCTTGCTTGCCGAGCAGAAAATCGAGGCGCGATACGGGCGTGACGTAGAGGTTGACGATCGAGCCGAGGTCCTTCTCGCGCACGATGCTCAGCGTAGCCAGCATGGTCGGGATCAGGAACAGCACCAGCGCGATGACCGCCGGCACCATGGCGACGATGCTTTTGACGTCGGGGTTGTACTGAAACCGGGTCTCAAGCCGGAACGCGCCGCTTGCCGGCGGGGCGGTCGACAGGTCGCGCGCCCGTTGCGCCAGCCAGTGCGCGTGCATGCCCTCGACATAGCCGCGCGCGGTCTCGGCCCGCGACGGCATCGCGCCATCGATCCAGGCGCCGATCTGAGCGCCGCGGCCGCGCGTGACGTCGCGGGCGAACCCCGGCGGAATCTCGATGGCAAGACTTAGCTCGCCGTCGCGCATGCGGCGATCGAGATCCGCGTGATCGACGATCGGCGGACGCTCGGTGAAGTAGCGCGAGCCGGCAATGTCCAGCGTATAGCTGCGGCTGAGCGTGGTCTGGTCGTGATCGAGAACGGCATAAGGCAGGTTTTCGATGTCCATGCTCAGCCCGTAGCCGATCACGAACAAGAGGATCAGACTGCCGAGGAAGGCGAACGAGGCGCGGATCGGGTCGCGGCGCAGTTCGAGCGTTTCGCGCCGGGCGATGCTGGCGATGCGTCGCCAGTCGAGGATGCGCCGCGGGTGGGCGCTGCCGGCCGCGACAATATCGGCGCGCGCGTGCTCCGGCGTTTCGGATGAAGAGGGAGACGGCTGGCTGGCCGGCTCGTCGAGCGCTTCCTTGAGATAACTGACGAATGCCTCTTCGAGATCGGCGGAGCCGCGCGCCTGCACGATGGCGGCCGGGCTGTCGCTGACCAGCACCTTGCCGGCATGCATCAGCGAAATGCGGTCGCAGCGCTCCGCCTCGTTCATGAAATGCGTCGAGATGAAGATGGTGACGCCGTCGTTACGCGACAGGTCGACGAAGCTCTGCCACAGCGCGTCGCGGGCGATCGGATCGACACCGGATGTCGGCTCGTCAAGGATCAGGATCGCCGGAGCATGGATCATCGCCACCGCCAGCGACAGCCGCTGGGTGGCGCCGAGCGGCAGCGCCGCCGGCAGCGTGTCGAGGACATCGGTCAGATCGAAACGCTTCGCCATGTCGTTGATCCGCGCGGGGATGGCGGCTTCGGGAAGATCGAACAGGCGGGCGTGCAGATCGAGGTTCTGGCGGACGGTCAGTTCGGAATAGAGCGAGAAGGATTGCGACATGTAGCCGACGCGCCGCCGCGTGGCGAGGTCGCGCGGATCGACTTCGCGGCCGAACAGCCGCGCTGTGCCTTCGCTCGCCGGCAGCAGGCCGGTGAGCATCTTCATCGTGGTGGTCTTGCCGCAGCCGTTCGAGCCGAGGAAACCGAAAATCTCGCCGCGTGAAATGCGGAAGCTGACGTTATCTACGGCGGTGAAGTCGCCGAAGCGGATGGTGAGGTTTTCGGCCTCGATGGCGATGTCGGCGGCGCCATCGCCGGTGCGTTGCGGAATCTCCACCGGGCGATAGTTCCGGCGCTTCTCCTCGGGCAATAGCGCGATGAAGGCCGCATCGAGAGAGGATGTGCCGGTCCGTGCCTGAAGCTCGGCCGGGCTGCCGGTGGCAAGCACGCGCCCGGCATCCATGGCAACCAGCCAGTCGAACCGCGCGGCTTCCTCCATATAGGCGGTGGCGACGATGACGCTCATCTCCGGCCGGTTACGCCGGATGTCGTCGATCAGGTCCCAGAACTGGCGGCGCGCCAGCGGATCGACGCCGGTGGTCGGCTCATCGAGGATCAGCAGATCGGGATCGTGGATCAGCGCGCAGCAGAGCGAGAGCTTCTGCTTCATGCCGCCCGAAAGCTTGGCGGCCGGCCGCCCCTCGAACGGGTCGAGCCCCGTCGCCTTCAGAAGCTCGTCGATGCGGCTGCGGCGCTCGGCGGCATCCTGCCCGAACAGTCTGGCGTGGAAGTCGATATTCTCGAAGACCGAGAGCGTCGGATAGAGGTTGCGTCCCAGCCCCTGCGGCATATAAGCGATGCGCCCGCGCCGGGCCTCGCGCTCGGCCTTGATACCCAGATCGCCGCCGAGCGCGTGGACACTGCCCCGCTGGATGGCCCGGACGCCAGCGATCAGCGCGAGTAGGGTCGACTTGCCGACGCCATCCGGCCCGATGACGCCAATCCTGCGCCCGGACGGGATGTCGAGCGTCAGTGTATCGAGTGCGGTCACCTTGCCGTAGCGATGTGTGACTCCGGCGAGGCTGGCGGCAAGGCCGGCCGCCGTCATGGCAGCTTCACGGCAAGTGAATCAGGCCATTTCGCGGAGGGAGAGGTCCGCACGAAGCCGAGCCCACGCACACCGGTCTTCACCTGGCGATGGTATTTGGCAAGCAGTTGCGGAT
>JBEBWH010000354.1:0-3598 GCA_040392305.1 Bradyrhizobium sp.
TCGCCGCCGACATTCTCGACGGAGTCCTGCACCGGCGCCGCACGCTCGACGAACAACTCGAAGGCGCGGGCACGCATCCCGGCATCAAGCTATTGTCCGACCGCGACCGCGCGCTGATGCGGCGGCTGGTGGCGACCATCCTGCGCCGCCTCGGCACACTCAACCACGTGCTGTCGCGGATGCTCGATCGCGGTTTGCCCAACGACGCGCCGCGCGCCAAGAGCGCGCTGCTGACCGGCGCGGCGCAGATCCTGTGGATGGACGTGCCCGATCACGCCGCCGTCGATCTGTCGGTGCGGCTGGTGCAGGCCGACCGCCGCGCCGCCAAATATGCCGGGCTTGTCAACGCCGTGCTGCGCCGCTGCGCGCGCGACGGCGCGGCGATGCTGGCCGAAACGACGGATACGCTCGACGTGCCGCCCTGGCTGATGGCGCGCTGGAACGCCCATTACGGCGCCGAAACCGCCAGAGCGATGGCGCAGGCGCTCGCCGTCGAGCCCTCGCTCGACCTCACCCTGAAATCGGACGCCGCGCACTGGGCCGCTCGCCTGCATGGCGAAGTGCTGCCGACCGGCACGGTACGCACCGCATTGCAGGGCGCGGTGCCGATGCTGCCAGGCTACGACGCCGGGCAATGGTGGGTGCAGGACGCCGCCGCCGCGCTGCCCGCGCGCCTGTTCGGCGACGTGACGGGCCGGCGCATTGCCGATCTCTGCGCGGCGCCGGGCGGCAAGACGGCGCAACTCGCCCATGCCGGTGCGCAGGTCACGGCCATCGACCGCTCCCCGCATCGCGTCCAGCGCCTGCGCGAAAACATGGCGCGGCTGAAGCTTGATGCCGAGACCGTCGTCGCCGACTCCGCCGAATGGGCCGGCGAGGGCTTCGACGGCGTGCTGGTGGATGCGCCCTGCAGCGCCACCGGCACCGTCCGCCGCCATCCCGACGTCGCCTGGCTGAAAAGCGAAGACGACATCGCCCCGCTGGCCGCGACGCAGCAACGGCTGCTGCGCAAGGCGGCGACGCTGCTGCGGCCCGGCGGCACGCTGATCTATTGCACCTGCTCGCTCGAACCCGAGGAAGGAGAACAGGCCGTGGCCGCCGTCCTCGCCGAGGAGCCAGGCCTGCGCCGCGCCCCGATCGCACCCGCCGAGGTTGCGGGTCTCGCCGAACTCGTCACGCCGGCGGGCGAACTGCGCACGCTGCCCTGCCATCTGCCCCATGCCGACCCGCGCTTCGCCGGGCTCGACGGCTTCTACGCGGCGCGGCTGGTCAAAACCTGACCCGCGCCGCAGAGCGAACCGGCTTTGGTATTGGAGACGTTTCCGGATTAGAAAGGATTCGCCGAGAATCGTTTCGTTTTCGGCCGTTCCATCCGGGAATCCCTGAGCAAAGGCGCGTGTCGATCGCTAATCGCCGACGATTGTCCACACTTGTCATGCGCCGCCTCACGCGCGACCTGCTGGCGCGCGCCGGCAGCGGGTCGTCGTCGCTGGCGCGGCTGTTGCCGGGCCGCGCCGACCGTCTCCTGATCGCGCCGCAGGACTTGCGCACGGCCGACGCCACCCGCGCCGCCGAAATCTATGCCGGGCGCTTCGTGTTCGCGGGCAAGATCGTCACCTGCCATGGCCGTTCGGTGTTCGACATCGAGCCGCCGACGGAGGACTGGGACATCGCGCTGCTGGGCTTCGGCTGGCTGCGCCATCTCCGCGCCGCCGACACCGCCATCTCGCGCGCCAACGCCCGCGCGCTGCTCGATGACTGGATCTCCACGCCCGGACGCAAGCGCGCCACCGCGCGGCAGGCCCCGGTGATGGCGCGGCGGGTGATGTCGTTGCTGTCGCACGCGCCGCTGGTGCTGGAGGAGGCCGACAGCCGTTTCTATCGCCGCTACCTGCGCAGCCTCGCCCGCGACCTCGGCCGGCTCGGCTCGATGCTGCCCAGCATTCCGGACGGCGTGGCGCGGCTGCAGGCGCTGATCGCGCTGTGTTACGGAGCGCTGTGCCTCGCCAACCAGTCCCGCGCCATTCGCGGCGCGGCGCGGCGGCTGTCGGATGAGCTGCAGCGCCAGATCCTGCCCGACGGCGGCCATATCTCGCGCAACCCCGGCGCGCTGGTGGAGCTGCTGGCGGACCTGCTGCCGCTGCGCCAGACCTTCGCCGCGCGCAACATCGCCCCGCCGCAGGCGCTGCTCAACGCCATCGACCGCATGATGCCGATGCTGCGTTTCTTCCGTCACGGCGACGGCTCCTTCGCGCTGTTCAACGGCATGAGCACGTCGCCGTCCGATCTGGTCGCCACCCTGCTCGCCTATGACGACAGCCATGGCGTGCCGCTGGCCAGCATGCCGCATTCCGGCTTCCAGCGCATCGAAGCGGGCGCGCTGGTGGTGATCATGGACAGCGGCGTGCCGCCGCCCGCGGCGGTGAGCCAGGAGGCCCATGCCGGATGTCTCTCGTTCGAACTGTCATCCGGCCCGAGCCGCATCGTGGTCAATTGCGGCATGCCGCCGAGCAGCCGCGACAGCTGGCGCGCCTTCGCCCGCACCACGCAGGCGCATTCCACGATGGCCTGGCATGACGCCTCGTCCTGCCAGTTCGTCGAACGCATGGCGATGAAACGCCTGCTGCACGGCGCGCCGATCCTCAGCGGCCCGACCCGGGTCGAGACCGAGCGCGACATGCTCGACGACGGCATCCTGCTCACGACCTCGCACGACGGCTATGCGGCACGCTTCGGCGTCGTCCACCAGCGCGTGCTGATGGCGGCGGCCGACGGCGGCCGGCTCGACGGCGAGGACCTGCTGCTGCGGCCGCGCGGCGGGCGCGGGCGACGCCAGGACGACGACTACGTGGTGCGCTTCCACCTGCATCCCGCGGTCAAGGCGAGCCGCCTCAACGACGCTCGCGGCGTGATGCTGGTGCTGCCCAACCGCGAGGTCTGGACCTTCGAGGCCGCGGAAGACCGGGTCGACCTGGAAGACAGCGTGTTCCTGGCCGCCACCGACGGCCCGCGCCGGACCACCCAGATCGTGATCCGCCAGCAGTTGCGCGACGCCGACCGCATCCGCTGGAGTTTCATCCGTTCGACCCGCTCGCCGGCGGCGACGGCCGCCCGGCGCGACGCCCGACGGCAGCCGGAACTGCCGCTGTGAACAGCGGCTGATTTTGTCGCCGGAAGTGCCGCAACCACCCGTGAAACGGTTTCTCGGCACGGCAATTCATGCTAGGCGCAAGGCCATCTTCCCCTCAGGACTTTTTGCCATGGCTCAATCGACCCGGCGCGTCACCCGCGCTCTCATTTCCGTTTCCGACAAAACCGGTTTGATCGACTTCGCCCGCGCGCTGGCCGGCCACGGCATCGAACTGGTCTCGACCGGCGGCACCGCCAGGGCGATCGCGGAGGCCGGGCTCATGGTGCGCGACGTGTCCGATCTGACCGGCTTCCCGGAGATGATGGACGGCCGGGTCAAGACGCTGCACCCGAATGTGCATGGCGGGCTGCTGGCGATCCGCGACAACGCCGAGCACGTGCGCGCGATGGCCGACCACGGCATCGCGCCGATCGATCTGCTGGTGGTCAATCTCTATCCGTTCGAGGC
>JBEBWH010000355.1:0-3592 GCA_040392305.1 Bradyrhizobium sp.
TCGGGCTTCGTCGGCGAGTTCATGACGCTGCTCGGCACCTTCCAGGTCAGCGTGCCTACCGCGGTGCTGGCGACCACGGGCGTCATCCTGTCGGCGGGCTATGCGCTGTGGCTCTACCGCAAGATCGTCTATGGCGCGCTGGTCAAGCCGTCGCTCGCCACCATCAAGGATCTGACGTGGCGGGAAGGGGCAATCCTGCTGCCGCTCGTCGTGCTCACCATTCTGTTCGGCGTGTATCCGAAGCCGGTGCTCGACATGTCGGCGGCTTCGGTGCAGCAGCTTGTCGACAACTACAGCCAGGCCGTCACGGCGGTGAAGGCCGCCGCCCTCGCGCAGTGATGCGGCATAATCGGGATTTGAACTTATGAGCTTCGCTATCGCTGGCTATTCCCTGCAACCGGTGTTGCCCGAGCTGGTGCTATCGATCGGCACCATGGCGCTGTTGATGCTGGGGGCGTTTCGCGGCGAGAAATCCACCTCGCTCGTGTCCGCGCTTGCGCTCGTGCTGCTTGTCGTCGCCGGCGTTCTGGTGGCGAACCTGCCGGCGGGCAGGCTCACCACCTTCGGCGGCAGCTTCATCGTCGACGACTATGCGCGGTTCCTGAAAATCCTCGCGCTGGTCGGCTCGGCGGTGACGCTTCTGATGTCGGCGGAATATCTCGGTCAGCGCCGCATCTTCGAATACGCCGTGCTGGTGCTGCTCTCCACCATCGGCATGATGATCCTGATCTCGGCCGGCGACCTGATCTCGCTCTATCTCGGGCTCGAGATGATGAGCTTCGCGCTCTACATCGTTGCCGCCAGCAATCGCGACAATCTCAAATCGACGGAATCCGGTCTGAAATACTATGTGCTGGGCTCGCTCTCGTCGGGCATGCTGCTTTACGGCGCCTCGCTGATCTACGGCTTCACCGGCACGGTGGAGTTTGGTGGCATCGCCGCTGCCGCCAAGGATGCCGGCATCGGACTGATCTTCGGCCTCGTCTTCCTGCTCGCCGGCCTGTGTTTCAAGGTGTCGGCGGTGCCGTTTCACATGTGGACGCCGGACGTCTATGAAGGCGCGCCGACCCCGGTGACGGCCTTCTTTGCTTCCGCGCCGAAGGTCGCGGCGATGGCGATCTTCGTCCGCGTCGTGCTCACCGCATTCCCGGAAGTGACGTTGCAGTGGCAGCAGATCGTGGTGTTCGTCGCCATCGCCTCAATGGCGCTCGGCTCCATCGCCGCTATCGGCCAGCGCAACATCAAGCGCATGCTCGCCTATTCCTCGATCGGCCATATGGGCTTCGCGCTGGTCGGCCTTGCCGCCGGCACCGCGGAGGGCGCGCAGGGCGTTCTGATCTATCTTTCCATCTATGTGATGATGACGCTGGGCTCGTTCAGCGTCATCATCGCGATGAAGCGCAAGGGGCTGGCGACCGAACAGATCAGCGATTTCGCCGGTCTGTCGCGCACCAATCCGGTGCTGGCGTTCGTGTTCGCGATGCTGCTGTTCTCGCTTGCCGGCATTCCGCCGCTGGCGGGCTTCTTCGCGAAGTTCTACGTCTTCCTTGCCGCGA
This sequence comes from Bradyrhizobium sp., assembly GCA_040392305.1. Taxonomy (GTDB): domain Bacteria; phylum Pseudomonadota; class Alphaproteobacteria; order Rhizobiales; family Xanthobacteraceae; genus PRO6. The sequence continues at coordinate 1,557 of JBEBWH010000355.1, forward strand.
TCAAGGCCGGCCTGTTCACGCTGTCGGTGATCGGCGTCGTCACCAGCGTCATCGGTGCATTCTACTATCTGAACATCGTCAAGGTGATGTATTTCGACGAGCCGGCCGGCGCCGTCGATCCGGTGCGCGTCGAATTGCGCACGGTTCTCGCGTTCTCGGGCATCTTCAACATTCTGTTCTTCGCCTATCCCGCGCCGCTGGTGAATGCCGCGACGGTGGCGGCCAAGTCGCTGTTCTGACGGTGTTCGCGCTCGGGCCGCAGGCGGCCGCGGCCGGCTATCGGATTGAGGCGTTCGAGCGGATCGGCTCGACCAATGCGGAAGCGCTGCGGCGTGCGGCGCTTGGCGAGCGCGGGCCGCAATGGTTCGTCACCGCCGAGCAGACCGCGGGGCGTGGCCGCCGCGATCGCGCCTGGAGCGCGCCGCGCGGCAATCTCGCCGCCAGCATCCTTGAGGTCATCGACGTGACGCCGGCCGTGGCCGCAACGCTGGGCTTTGTTGCCGGCCTTGCCGTGCATGCCGCGCTGCGCAGCGTGTGCACGCTGGCGCCGGAGTTGCCACCGCCGGATTTTACGTTGAAGTGGCCGAACGACGTGCTGGCGGGCGGCGCCAAGCTCGTCGGCATTCTGCTCGAAGCGGAAGCGGCGGGCTCGGGACAACTCGCGGTCGCCGCCGGAATCGGCGTCAATGTCGTCGCCGCGCCGACCGATACGCCTTATCCGGCCGCTTCGCTTGCTTCGCTCGGGATCGCCACCAGCGCGGGGGCGGTGTTCGCGGCGCTCTCCGACGCCTGGGCGGAATATCGCGGCATGTGGAGCGGGGGCGAAGGCTTCTCCGATATCCGAGCCTTGTGGCTGAAGCGCGCGGCCGGCGTCGGCCAGCCGGTTTCGGTGCGCGGCGGCCGTACGGGCGTTGACGGTATCTTCGAGACCATCGACAATACCGGCTGCATGATCGTTGCGACATCGGATGGTCGACGCGTCTCTGTGAGCGCCGGCGAAGTATTTTTCGGCGCCGCGGCTACTGGCGGGGCGGCATGATGGCGCGACCGGACGAACTGACTTTCACGCCGCTCGGCGGCATTGGCGAGATCGGCATGAACCTGTCGGTCTACGGTCTCGGCAACCGGCAGCAGCGCAGCTTTCTGGCCGTCGATCTCGGCGTGTCGTTCGGCGACGAAGAGCATCTGCCGGGCATCGATCTGGTCATGCCGGATATTCGCTTCCTTGAAAGCGAGCGCAAGAACCTGATGGGCCTGGTGCTGACGCATGCGCATGAGGACCATTTCGGCGCGATCATCGACTTGTGGCCGCGGCTGCGCTGTCCGATCTATGCGACCGCGTTCTCGGCCGCGCTGTTCGAGGCCAAGTGCCAGTCCGAGCGCGTACCGCCGAACATCCCGGTGACAGTCATCGCATCCGGCGGCCGCATCGATGTCGGCCCGTTCAATGTCGAATTCATTCCGGTCGCGCATTCGATTCCGGAATCGCATGCGCTGGCCATCCGCACGTCGGCGGGCACCGTTCTGCACACCGGCGACTGGAAGATCGATCCGACGCCGATCCTCGGCCCGCCGACCGACGAGCGGCGGCTGCGCGAGGTCGGCGACGAAGGCGTGCTGGCGCTGGTCGGCGATTCCACCAATGCGGTTCGCGAGGGCCGTTCACCGTCCGAAGCCGATGTCGCGAAGTCGCTCACGGAGATTGTGAAGAACGCGCGTGGCCGCGTCGCGGTCACGACGTTCGCCTCGAATGTCGCGCGCGTTCAGGCCGTGGCCGAAGCGGCGCGCGCGGCGGGGCGCGAGGTTGTGGTGGTCGGCCGGGCGATGGAGCGCGTGGTCCAGGTCGCGCGCGAGACGGGCTATCTCAAAGGCATCCCGCCGTTCCGCAGCGTCAGCGTCTACGGCCATTTGCCGAATGACAAGGTGCTGGCGCTGTGCACCGGCAGCCAGGGCGAGCCGCGCGCGGCGCTAGCGCGCATCGCCAATAACGATCATCCGGAAGTGACGCTGAACAAGGGCGACTGCGTGATCTTCTC
>JBEBWH010000356.1:0-3525 GCA_040392305.1 Bradyrhizobium sp.
TGCGACGCCTTCCGCGACGGCCTGGTCCGGATCGAGGAGCTCGGAGAAGGCCTTCGCGCCGGCGAACATCTCGAACGTGTCGGTCCTGCCATCCACGGTGATAGCCGTATGGCCGATCTCTCCCGAAAAACCGTGCGCGCCCATCATGTGCGTTCCGGCATCGATAACCGCTCCGCCAAGTCCTTCAGCCATCAGGACCAAAAGGACGCTTCCGCCGCTCGCCGGGGAGAGGCGCGACGCTTCTGCATTGGCAAAGGCGAAGGCGTCGTTGCACACCGTCACGATCCAGCGAGCATCGCACGCGGCAACGAGATTCTGTCGGAGAGGATAGTTCCGCCATTCGAGGAACGGCGCATTGATCACCGAGCCGTCCCGCCCGACAAGGCCGGGCACCGAGACGCAAAGCCCCTCGATCTTATCCTCGGGAACTCTAGCCTCGGCAGTGACGCGCCGCACCAGATCGAGAATCCGCTCCTGGATGCTGCCCGGATCGCGAAAGTCCGGCCCGGTCGGCTCGACGATCCGGCTGACAACATTCATGCGAAGATCGACGACGACGGCAGTAAGCACCTGAGGTCCGATATCGACGCCGACGAAATAGGCTCCCGTCGGATTGAGCGAGACGCCCACACCGGGCCTGCCCTTCCTCCCCTCCGTCGGATGTGTCTCGCCCTCGACGACATAGCCGGCATCTTCGAGCACGTTCATCGCGTTGCCGATGGTCGCGCGGGTCAGGCCGAGTTCCCGTGCGATGTCCGCACGCGAGAGCGAGCGCCCATCATGAAGCAAGCGCAAGCATCGGATGGCATTGATATGCCGGAGGATCTTTGTGGTGTTCACCGACTGACTCGACCTAGCTTCTCCTCACCATCCATATCCCAGCTTCGAGTGACAGGCGACCATATGTTCGGAAATTAGGTATCGTGTGGGGACCGTCGGCTTGAACTAGATTCTGTACTGCACACCTTGCTCGCACGCCCATCCCTAGAGGATGATGTTTGCTCTTGAAGAGAGATAAACCAACGATCGTGTTGGGCAATTTTATTAGCCTGAAACCATTTCGAAATTCAGACGATCAGGATTGCCCGAAAATCATCGACACTGGTCCCCGTCGGCCTGACCGACACTGATCATCGCCACACGAACGGGCTGCAAGCCCATCGCTATTCCTGAGGTGAGCTGACCAGGCGGGCAGCAGCTTCGTTGCCGCTGTTCACAGCCCGCTCCAGCGTCGCGCCCCGCGCCAGTTCGGCTGCGAGCGCGCCGATGAACTCGTCGCCGGCGCCATGGGTGCTCACGAGCTTGACCTTGATCGCAGGGATCTTGGCCTCATGGCCGCCATGCTGGACGAAAGCCACACCGTCACCGCCCGCGGTAACGACGGCCGCGGGATAATGGCGGGCCAGAATGCGGGCGGCGGCCAAGGCCGTGTCGAGGGAATTCACCTCCGGCACCTCGGCAAGCGCCTCCGCCTCGACCGCATTGACCACGACAATATCAACGAGAGCGGCCAAGTCTGCTGACGGTAAACGGGCTGGCGCGGCGTTGAGGACGACCCGCCCGCCGGCCCTCTTCATCGCTTGCGCGGCAAGCACATTCGCCCCGTCCGGCACCTCATTCTGCAGGACCAGGACGCTATCATCCCGGAACAATTCCGCAGCTGCGGAAACGTCTTCTTCACAAAGGGCGAGATTGCTGCCTGAAACGATCACCGCGCCATAGTCGCCCTCCGCGTCGAAGATCGCAACACTCATGCCGGATCCCTCGCCCTCGACCGTCCTTACCGCTTGAATGTCCACCCCGTGCGCATTGAGGTTCGCCTTCAGGACATGGCCGAAGGAATCTTCGGCTACGGCACCGATCATGGCCGACTTTACGCCGTGTCTTGCTGCGGAAACCGCCTGGTTGCCGCCCTTGCCCCCGCATTTCGGATACCAGGCGGAGCCCGTGACGGTTTCGCCCTTCCTTGGGCGGTGCGGGCCTTTAACGATGATATCGTAATGGAGGCTACCGAACACGACAACGGAAGGGGCTGCGATCGTCATAGGAATCTGTCCTTGCGCTTGGAGGCGACCGCCGACATCGTCTTTGCAAGCCCGCGCTCAGCGGCCTTGTAGTCACGCTGGGCGACGGCGACGAAGATGGCGTCGAGAATGTTGAGCTGCGCAATGCGGGCGGCGGCGTTTTCTCCCATCAGAGGCGAGCCCTGAGCGGTTGAACAGAGAACGACATCCGCATGCTGTGCGAGCGGCGAAGCATTGTAGTTGGTGATCGCGATGGTGCGGGCACCATTGCGGCGAGCAAGCTGGATCGCTTCGATGACCGCGACCGTATTGCCCGAATGAGAGAACCCGATGGCGACGTCGTCGGAGCCAAGCAGCGCCGCCGACATCAGCATCATGTGGGAATCGTCATAGACGCTGGAGCGCACGCCGATCCGAAGGAACTTGTGGGCTACGTCACGCGCGATCTGCGCCGAGCCGCCAACACCGTAGAAATCCCGCTGGCGGGCGCCGTAAATAAGATCGGCCGCCCGGTCGAAGGCCTCGATGTCCATAATGGCAAGGGTTTCCTCCAGCGCCTGGATCGACGTGCGGAACACCTTCTGGACGATCTCCCGAGAAGTATCCTCCAGCGAGAGTTCCTGATGCATCTCCGCCGTCGGCAGTCGATTGTATTGGGTAACCGCGCTGCGAAACTCACGGTAGCCGGCAAAGCCGAGCTTCTTGGTGATCTTCACGACCATGGCCTCGGAAACGCCCGCCTCACCGGCGATCTCCTTCAGCGACGTCTCGTCGTCGAAGGTTCGCAGCGCGAAGACGGTCTCCACCACGCGCGCCTCCAAGGGAGTGAGGTTCGGCATCATCATTCTGATGCGGGGCCCAACGGCTTTCAGGTCGCTTTCCAGATTCATCCACGTCCCCTTGTCATGCGATCGATCATCATCGCGACAAGGATTATAAGGCCGGTTGCGAGCAGTTGATAGAAAGCCTGCACGTTCATCAACGTCAAACCGTTACGCATCGCGCCAAGTATGATCGCGCCCAGGATGGTGCCGATGATCGAGCCCTTCCCGCCCATGAGAGACGCGCCACCGATGGCCGCCGCCGCGATGGCGTCGAGTTCCCAGAGATTGCCGAGGATCGGTTCGGCGGCGCCGAGACGGCCAATCAGAATCAGGGAGGCGAGTGCGGCGAGCGCGCCGGAGATCACATAGGCCGTGACCTTGGTAAGCGCGATCGGTACGCCCGAGACATAGGCCGCCTCCTCGTTGCCGCCGACGGCGAGCAGGTATTCGCCGATCGGCGTCTTCTTCAGGAGCACCCAGGCGGCAACGGCGACGAGCGCGACGATGATCACCGAACTCGGAATGCCGGCAAGCGAACCGTTGAAGATTGACCGGAACTCCGTCGGAATGCCGAGCACCGGATTGCCGCCCGTATAGATGAGGGCGATCGCCCGGTAGGAGCTGAGCGTGCCGAGGGTGACAATGAAGGGCTGGAGCCCGACATAGGCGACGAGCAC
>JBEBWH010000357.1:0-3514 GCA_040392305.1 Bradyrhizobium sp.
CCGGTGCGGCCGTGTCCGTGGCTTACGGCATGGCGCACGGCGCGCTCGGCACCGATACCGGCGGCTCCTGCCGTATTCCGGCGGCGTTCAATGGTGTCGTCGGCTACAAGCCGACCGCGCGGCGGGTGCCGAAGGAGGGCGCGGTGCCGCTCTCGACATCGCTCGACAGCGCCGGCCCGTTCGCGCGTTCGGTCGCCTGCTGCGCGACGATGGATGCGCTGCTGGCCAATGAGGCGTCGGATGCTCTGACCCCGCGCTCGGTGAAGGGCATGCGGCTCGCGGTTCCGACCACGGTCGTGCTCGACAATCTCGACGATGCCGTTGCGGCGACGTTCGAGCGGGCGATCGCGCGGCTGAGCGAAGCCGGCGCGCTGATCGAGCGCATCGCCGTGCCTGAATTCGACCGGGTTGCCACGATGAATGCCAAGGGCGGTTTTTCGGGTGCGGAGAGCTTCGCCTGGCACCGCGAACTGCTGTCGCGCCGCGAGGCGGACTACGATCCGCGCGTGGTCGTTCGGATTCGCAAGGGCGAGGCGCAGAGCGCCGCCGACTATGTCGATCTGTTGGCCGCGCGTCAGGCGCTGATCGCCGACTTCGCCACGCGTTGCGCGCCATATGACGCGATGGTGATGCCGACGGTCGCCATCGCGCCGCCGCGCATCGACGAACTGGTGAAGGATGACGACGCCTTCACCAAGGCCAACCTGCTGGCGCTGCGCAACTGCACGCTGATCAACTTCACCGACGGCTGCGCGATTTCGCTGCCGGTTCATCGCGAGGGCGATGCGCCCGTCGGCCTGATGCTGGCAGCGCCGGGCGGCGAGGATCGCCGGTTGTTCGAGCTGGCCGCCGGCGTCGAACAGGTGGCGCGCGGTTAACGAAACCTTGCGGCGTATCCGATCGGGCCGGCGCTCCGCCGGCCCGATTTTGTTTGGCCCGTTAATCTTTGGCGACAGAAAATCGCAGCGCCGCTTTGTGCCGCGCCCAGATATGGGCAGAGCAGACACTTTCTCCGCAAGATGTCGTGCGAACAAAGCCGGATTGGGCGGCAATCAGCGATTCGCGCCCGGTTTGTTCCGCAACCGTTTCAAATCTTAATCAGCGGCCCCGGACCTGTCGCAATCTGGGGCAGATCAGATCGCCGGCCGGCTACGCTTATGGCGTGCTGGACAAGCGCCTTGCGAAAGACACGGTCACGTTTGAGATGCCATTCGCGGCTCATGGCCTCGTTGCGGGTGGCGTAGCGCTCGACATGCAGCACCGACCAGGTGCGCCCGCGCGTGCTTTTCGCGCCTTTGCCGCTGTTGTGCTGGAGGAGCCGCCGGTCGAGGTCGAGTGTCCAGCCGACATAAGTGAGGTAGCGGTTCTTGCCGGGGCTGCCGAGAACGTAGACGATGCAATCCATGCTGGGAGCTTAATCGGTGACGGTGAGAATGACGTTAAATGACATCTGCAGACCGGTCGCGGGCCTCGTGCTTGTCGCGGCGTTCCTGACCCCGTCCAGCGCGCAGGCGCAGGATATTCCCGGCATCGAAATCTGCACCGCAGAAAAAACCATGGAGCGGCGCACCGGCTGTCTGCAGAGCAACATCAACTACCTCAAGAGCGCGCTGACCAAGGCTGAGCTCGACGCGCAGCGTAAGCTCGATGCGGCGGTGCGGCGGATCGAGGCGGCAAACCGCGACATTGAGGCGCTCAAGGCCGACATCGCGGCCTTGCGGCAGTCGCTCGATCAGATCAAGGCGGAGAGCAAGGCCAGGGAGCCGGCCGCGAAATAGATATGAGCGCCGCGCAAGACGGCCGGTCGCGCGGGCCGCTTGGCAAGTCGCGCAAGGCTGCACTACGATTGCCGGCATAGCCGCAGCATCGCCGTGGTGCATGTGGCCGACTGGCAGGACAACAACAAGACCAGAAGGGGAGGGGGCGATGTCCGAGCTGCGCGTGCTCGCTACGGGGCTTGAGTTTCCGGAAGGCCCGATCGTGCTGCCGGACGGCTCCGTGGTGCTGGTCGAAATCCGTGCGCAGCGGCTGACGCGGGTGTGGCCGGATGGCCGCAAGGAGACGGTGGCGCAGATTCCCGGCGGTCCCAACGGCGCGGCGATGGGACCCGACGGCAAATGCTACATCTGCAACAATGGCGGCTTTGGCTGGATTCCGACGCGCAGCGGCATGCTGATGCCCGGCGCGCCGAAGCCGTCGGAATATCTCGGCGGCTCGATACAGCGGGTCGATCTTGTTAGCGGCAAGATCGAGACGCTGGCCACCCATAGTGGCGAACATCCGTTGAAGGGGCCGAACGACCTCGTATTCGACAAGCAGGGCGGCCTGTGGTTCTCCGATCTCGGCAAGCGCCGCGCTCGCGATATGGACTTCGGCGCCGTCTATTACCTGAAGCCAGGCGGGGGCGACGTGGTCGAGGCGGCGTTCGGCATGCTGCCCGCCAACGGCATCGGGCTGTCGCCGGATGAGAAGACGCTTTACGTCGCCGAGACGCCGACGGCGCGGCTGTGGGCGTATGATCTCGTCGCGCCGGGAGAGGTGAAGCCGCGCGACACCATCTATCGCGGTGAGACCGGCAAGCCGATCGCCGGGCTCGGCGGCTATCAGATGTTCGATTCGCTGGCGGTGGAAGCGTCGGGCAATGTGTGCGTCGCGACCTTGATCAGCGGCTGCATTTCGGTGATCGCGCCTGACGGGACGGTGGTCGAACAGGTGCCGACCGGCGACCGCGTCACGACCAATATCGCCTTCGGCGGTCCCGAGTTGAAAACCGCTTACATCACCCTTTCCGGTCGGGGCGAACTGGTGGCGATCGATTGGCCGCGCCCCGGCCTGCCGCTCAATTTCCTTAACACGTAAGGAGACGAAATGCGTTGGCTGGAGCCGGTTACGCTTGCCGGGCGCGCTGCGAGCCTTGAGCCGCTGACGGCGGAGCACCATGACGGCCTCGTGGCGGCGGTGACGGACGGCGAGTTGTGGCGGCTGTGGTACACGGCGATCCCGCATCCCGACGACATGGCGAAGGAGATCGACCGCCGCCTCGGCTTGCAGCGCGCCGGATCGATGCTGCCCTTCACGGTGAAGGATGCCGATGGCGTCATCGCCGGGATGACGACCTATATGAATGTCGATGCGGCCAACCGCCGGGTCGAGATCGGCTCTACCTGGTATGCGAAGCGGGTGCAGCGCACGCCGCTCAATACGCAATGCAAGCTGCTGCTGCTGACCCATGCATTCGAGACGCTCGATTGCATCGCGGTCGAATTCCGCACGCACTTCTTCAACCACCAGAGCCGCCGCGGCATCGAGCGGCTCGGCGCCAAGCAGGATGGCGTGCTGCGCAGCCACCAGATATCCGCCAACGGCACGCTGCGCGATACGGTGGTGTACAGCATCATCGCCGCCGAATGGCCGACGGTGAAGGCGCATCTTGCCTTCCAGCTTGAGCGCCCGCGCCAGGATTGAGGAAACGGCTGCCGCCTAGAGCGTTTTCGAGCGAAGTGGACACCGGTTC
>JBEBWH010000358.1:0-3503 GCA_040392305.1 Bradyrhizobium sp.
TGCAGGTGCTCGACGACGGCCGCCTGACCGACGGTCAGGGCCGCACCGTCGATTTCCGCAACACGCTGATCATCATGACCTCGAATATCGGCTCGGAGTTTCTCGTCAACCAGCCGGAAGGCGAGGACACGAGCGCGGTGCGCGGTCAGGTGATGACGCTGGTGCGGGCGCATTTCCGGCCCGAATTCCTCAACCGCGTCGATGAGATCATCCTGTTCCACCGGCTGCAGAAGAGCGAGATGGGCCGCATCGTCGAAATCCAGTTCGGCCGGCTCACGCGGCTGCTGGAGGATCGCAAGATCAGGCTCGACCTCGATGACGCCGCACGCGACTGGCTGGCCGAAAAAGGCTGGGACCCGGCCTATGGCGCGCGCCCGCTCAAGCGCGTGATCCAGCGCAACGTGCAGGACCCGCTTGCGGAGATGATTCTTGCGGGCGAGGTGCGCGACGGCGATCATGTGAAGATCGGCGCTGGCGCGGGCGGGCTGACCTTCAACGGCAAGCTAGCCAGGGCGGAGCTGGACGACGACATGCCGGACCTGCCGGCGAGCAGGCTCGCGATCAACTGACGCGGCAGTGCGTCGCAACGAATGTCATGGCCGGGCTCGACCGGCCATGATTGTTTTCGGGCGCGGTCGCGGCCCGACCGGTGCTTTCGCGAGAGCCTCTCCGCGCTCCGGTAGCATGGTGCGGATTGAACTATCGGCGTCTTTCTCCGACACATGGGTTCCCTGGTTCCCTGGCCTTTGATGGAGGACGAATTGCACCTGTCTGCGCGACATCTCAACCTGACCGGCATGGCTGCGACGTTTCTTTTGCTTGCTGCCGCGCCCGTGCCGGCGCTGGCGGCGAATGCCGACGCCATTCTGATTCTCGATGCATCGGGGTCGATGTGGGGTCAGGTCGACGGTCAGACCAAGATTTCGGCGGCGCGGCAGGCGGTCGATGCGATTCTCGCGAAGTGGAAGCCGGACGACCGGCTCGGGCTGATCGCTTACGGCCATCGCGCCAGGGGCGACTGCAAGGACATCGAGATGATGGTGCCGGTGTCGCGCTTCGATCCCGCGCGCATCAAAGCCGCCGTCGCCGGCCTCAATCCCAAGGGCAAGACGCCGATCGCCGATTCGCTGCGTGCGGCCGCCGAGGCCTTGAAGGCGACCGAGAGCAAGGCGACCGTGGTGCTGGTGTCCGACGGCATCGAGACCTGTGCGCCCGACCCGTGCGCGGTGGCGGCCGAATTGAAGAAGGCCGGCGTCGGCTTCACCGCCCATGTCGTCGGCTTCGACGTCACCGATCCGGTGGCGAAGGATCAGCTTCAGTGCATCGCGCGGGCGACCGGCGGCGTCTATCTCGACGCCCGCAACGCCGCGACGCTGGAAACCGCGCTCGGCCGCGCCGTCGAGGCGACGCAAGGCGCCAAGGTCGCAAGCGAAGCGCCCGCCAAGCCGGCCAGGGATGCCTTCGCCGGCAAGAACCTGCGCGGCACCGTGCGGCTTGCGGAGGGACTCGATCCGATCAGCGACGACGGCATGGCCTGGACCTTCCACGCCGACAATGGCGGCGAAAAGGGCGATGTCGTCGCGACGTTTTACGGCGCGCCGGTGATGGATGCGATCGCGCCGGGCTCCTATTTGCTCGAACTGCAATACGGGCAGGTGACGCGGGCTTTTCCTGTCACGATCGAGAAGGGCAAGCGTGCGACGCTCGATCTGGTTCTCGATGCCGGCTACGTCACCAGCGAAGGGAAGCGCATCGGTCGCGAGGGGCGGCTGGATGACGGCATTGCCTGGGAAGTGAAGGACGCCAAGGGCGAATCGGTGGCGAGCGCCTACGACGCCGTGCCGCGCTTCATCCTGCCGGCCGGCGACTACGTGCTGGAATTGACCAAGGGGCAGGCCAAGGCCACCAAGCCGTTCAAGCTTGCCGCCGGCGACCAGATCAATGTCGATCTCGCGATGGATGCCGGCCGGCTGTTCGTCAGCGGCCTCTATGCGCCGGGTGGCCCGAAAGTGAAAGCCGGCTTTGTCGTCGAAGTCCGCAAGCCCAAGAACGCCGACGACGAGGCGGGCGAATCGGTTGCGACCCACTACGACGAACTGTCCAAGTTCGATCTGCCCTCGGGCGACTATGAGCTGCTCGTGTCGGTCGGCGAGGCGCGTCGCACGTTCGACGTCAAGGTGGCCTCGGGCCAGACCACCAAGTTCGAGGCGGTGCTCGACGCGGGCGTGGTGGCGATCAAGAGTCCCGGCGCGACGGCGATCGAAGTGTTCGGCGCCGAGCGCGACATCAACGGCGAGCGTGCCTCGGTGGCGCACGCTTACGGGGAGACCCTCAATACGACGCTCGGCAGCGGCGCCTATGTCGTGGTGTCGGATCTCGGCGATGACCGCAAGGTCGAGAAGGAGATCCAGATCGCCGCCGGCAAGCGCCTCGAAGTCGAGGTCAAGCCGTAGCGCCGGGCGGCGACGGTCAGCGGTTCGCCGTCGGGCCGAGGCCCGACGTGCGGCCGCCGGCGGACTGCGGCGCGGTGGTTTCGGCGACGCGCGATGGCGCGGCGCGGGTGCGCATCAGGGTGTCGAGCCGGCTGCGCTCCTGCTCGAAGCTCGCCAGCAGAGCGCCGTTGAGCGAGCGGCCGCGCGGCAGACGCACCCGCATCGGGTCGACAAAACGGCCATTGACGAGAATTTCATAATGGACGTGAGCGCCGGTCGAGAGGCCGGTCGAGCCGACATAGCCGATCACCTGGCCCTGCCGCACGCGCTTGCCCGGCTCCATGCCCTTGGCGAAGGCGGTCATGTGGGCATAGGCGGTCTCATAGCCGTTCGGATGCCTGATCTTGATGTATTTGCCGTAGCCGCCTTCCCATTCCGCCTTCTCGACGATGCCGTTGCCGCTGGCGAAGATCGGCGTGCCGTGAGGCGCCGACCAGTCGACGCCGGTATGCATCTTGGTGAAGCCGAGAATCGGGTGGCGGCGGCCGCCGAAGCCGGAGCGCATGACGCCGTTGGCGAGGGGCTTGCGGACCAGGAACTTCTTCGCGCTCTTGCCGGTGTCGTCGTAGTAGTCGACCACGCCGTCGTCGGGGGTCTGGAAGCGGTAGTATTTCTTAGTTTCGCCGCCGACGGTCAGCGAGGCGTAGAGTACGTCGTTGCGGTCGGCGCCGGGCGTGGTCTCGTCCTCGCCGGCGAAGAACACCTCGAACGAATCGCCCGCCTGCACGCGACGCTGGAAATCGACATCGTAGGAATAGATGCGGATCATGTCCTCGATGACCGGCGCGGGCACCTTGTCGCGCAGCGCCGTGGTGTAGATGCTCTGATAGAGACGGATACCGGTGCCAGCGTCGTCGTCATCGTCGTCGTAATTCGCGGCGACGTCGCTGACGCTGTTCATGCTTTGCGCGTCCACCGGCACGTAGCGGCCGAAATCCGACAGCGCGGCGACCGCCTCGATCACCGAATCGGAGGCGACGATGACGCGAATCGGCTGCTGGCGCTGGCCGG
>JBEBWH010000359.1:0-3486 GCA_040392305.1 Bradyrhizobium sp.
GCGCGCTCCGTCTCGGCGCGGCTCATGCCGGCGGTCGGCTCGTCGAGCAGGATGACGTTGGCGCCGCCGGCGATGGTGATGCCGATCTCCAGTGCGCGCAGCTCGGCGTAGGTGAGCAGGCTCGCGGGCACGTCGCGCCGCGAGGCGAGGTGGATGTCCTCAAGGATTTCCGCGGTGCGGTCGCGCACTTCGGGCAGGCTGTCGACATTCTTCCAGAAGGCGTAGCGATGGCCGGTGGCCCACAGCACGGCGCAGCGGATATTTTCCCACACCGACATGCGGCCGAACACGTTGGTGACCTGGAACGACCGCGACAGGCCGCGCCGGTTGATCTCGAATGGCGGCAGCCCGGAAATGATCTGGCCGTTGAGGCGGATTTCGCCCGATGTCGGGGCGAGATAGCCGCTGATCAGGTTGAAGGTGGTGGATTTGCCCGCGCCGTTCGGACCGATGATGGCGTGGCGCTCGCCCGCCGCTACGGTCAGATTGAGGTCGTGGATGATGGAGACGTTGCCGAAGCTCTTGTTGACGGCGGTGATTTCGATGGCCGTGCTCATGCCGGGTATCCCTTGTCGCGTGCGGCGGTGGCGGCGCGATCCCACGCTGCCACGATGCCGCTCCATGTTCTGCGGGCGACGAGGAAGCCTCCGATCAGCAGGACCGCGGCGATGGCCCAGGTCAGCGGCCGGCTGGTGTCGAGCGGGATGCCGAGCAGACGCACGGTGGTGTCGGCGCCGGCATGCACCAGGTAGCGCGACACGATCTCGATCACGAGAATGACGCCGCAGGCGAAGGCCAGCGTCGGCAGCAGCGCGATGAGATAGGCGGGCGCCAGCATGCCGATCGTCCCGCCGCGCCAGAGCGGGCGGTGCATCATGATCAGCCCGGCGATGCCGCCCGGCGCGAACATCACCATGCCGATGAAGATAATGCCGAAATAGAGCTGCCAAACCGCGGTCAGGTCGGTCAGCCCGAGTTGCAGATAGGTGACGAAGATGGCGCCGAGGATCGGGCCGAAGAAGAATGCTACGCCGCCGATGAAGGTCGCGAACAGCACCACGCCCGACTGCACCAGCCCGAGATAGGCGGAGTTGGCGATCTCGAAATTGATCGCTGCGAGGGAGCCCGCGATGCCGGCGAAGAAGCCCGCGAAGCAAAACGCCAGATAGCGGATGACGTGCGGATCGTAGCCGATGAATTCGACGCGCTCGGGGTTGTCGCGCACGGCGTTGCAGACGCGGCCGAGCGGCGTGCGGGTCAGAGCGTACATGGCGGCGGTGGAGATGAGCAGCCAGCCCGCGATCAGATAGTAGATCTGGATCTGCGGTCCGAAGGAGTAGCCGAAAAAGGCCGGCAGATCGGTGCGGTTGGCGGTGACGCCGGCCTCGCCGCCGAAGAAGGAGCGCAGGATCAGCGCCGACGAGGCGACCAGTTCGCCGACGCCGAGCGAGATCATGGCGAACACGGTGCCGGCGCGTTTGGTCGAGACCCAGCCGAGGATGATGGCGAAGATCAGTCCCGCGGCGCCGCCGATCAGCGGCACGAAGGGCAGCGGTATCGCCCATTCGCGGCTGGCGATGAGGTTGATGCCGTGAATGGCGAGGAAGCCGCCGATGCCGTAATAGACCGCGTGGCCGAACGACAGCAGGCCGGTCTGGCCGAGCAGGATGTTGTAGGACAGCGCGAAGATGATCGAGATGCCGATCAGGCTGAAAGTGGTCAGCGCGCCGCTCGACGTGAAGATCATCGGCAGCACGACGAGCGCCGCGGCGGCGGCGATCCAGATGCCGTAGAACCGGAGGTTGTCGGCCTGGGAGGAGCGCGGCGAGGCGGTGGGAGCGAGTTCGGTCATGTCTCGCGAGTCCCCATGAGGCCCATCGGACGGATGATCAGGATCAGCACCAGCAGCAGGTAGGGCAGGATCGGCGCGATCTGGGCGATGGTGACGTTCCAGATGTCGGTCAGCAGCGAGGGGTCGATGCTCGGATCGAGCGGCCCGAACAGGCTCGCAAGCGAGCCGTTCATCGACACCGCGAAGGTCTGCACGAGGCCGATCAGGAGCGATGCGAAGAAGGCGCCGGGCAGGGAACCGAGCCCGCCGACGACGACGACCACGAACAGGATCGGCCCGAGCAGCATGGCCATGTCGGACTGCGTCACCAGCGCGGGGCCGGCGATCACCCCGGCGACGGCCGCGAGCGCCGAGCCGACGCCGAACACCACCATGAAGACCTGACCGACATTGTGACCGAGATGACCGACCATGTGCGGATGGGTCAGCGCCGCCTGAACGATCAGGCCGACGCGGGTGCGCCGCAGCACCAGCAGCAGCGCGATGAAGATCGATACCGAGACCAGCAGCATGAACATCTTGTAGGCGGGATAGTTGGTCGAAAAGATCGTGAAGGCGGGGAAGTCGAGCGCCGAGGGCACCCGGTAGTCCATCGGACCCTTGCCCCAGATCAGCTGCACGACTTCCTCGATGACGTAGGCGAGGCCGAAGGTCAGCAGCAGCTCGGCGACGTGGCCGTGCTTGTGGGTGTTGCGCAGGCCGAAGCGCTCCACCGCCATGCCGATCGCCCCGACCAGCAGCGGCGCGACGATCAGCGCCGGCCAGAAGCCGACCCAGCGGCTGAGCTGGAAGCCGAAAAAGGCTCCCAGCATGTAGAAGCTGGCATGGGCGAAATTCAGCACGCCGAGCATGCTGAAGATGACGGTCAGACCGCTCGACAGCAGGAACAGCAGCATGCCGAACAGCACGCCGTTGAGAGTCGAGATGACGATGAGTTCAAGCACGGGTTGTTGCCACTAGGTTCGATCGTCGTTGCCGGCGAGCGGGGGCAGGTGGCCCTTGCCGCCAGCCTGTGTGCTGGCGGCGGACCGTACATGCCCCGGATATCTTCGCCGATGGAACCGATCCCGCGCCGTTGATCCGGCGACGGGATCGATCGACTGCGCCGCTTACGGCCGCTTCATCTTGCAGGTGGTGTCAACCATGGTCTGTGGCGTGTCGACCTTGGCTTCCACCTTCCAGCCCCAGCCGGTGTGCTCCTCGTCGAAGTTCGACTTGTCGGCCAGCGAGCCGAACGAGGAGATGTAGATCGGCTGGAAGAACTGGTGGTCATCCTTGCGCATGAAGCCCTTGCCGCCGTTCAGCACGTCGTATTCGAGGCCCTCCAGCGCCATCGCCACCTTCACCGGATCGGTCGACTTGGCCTTGTCGGCAGCCGCCGCCAGCATGCGGATCTGGTTGAACGCGCGCGGGTAGAAGTTGCCGATATCGTACTTGGCGCGCAGCGCCTTCTCCACCTCGATGGCGCCCGGAGCACCGCCATTGGCGACGCCTTCGCTGACCTGGAACACCTGATGGTCGAGGCCGGCCTGCTTGATCGCGGTCGGACCGCCGGTGCCGCCGGCGTAGTAGGTGTACCAGTTGACCTTGAGGCCGGCGTCAGCCGCGGCCTTCAGCAGCAGCGCGAAGTCCTG
>JBEBWH010000360.1:0-3483 GCA_040392305.1 Bradyrhizobium sp.
GTAGTTGCGGCGACGCAGTTCGAGCGGATCGACGCCGAGCCGGCGCGCCGCAAGTTCGACCAGATATTCGGTCGCCGCGACCGCGATGGGATGGCCGACGGCGCGATACTGGCTGGTCTGCGGCTTGTTCTGGAACACCACGTCCAGCGTGCCGCGATAGTTGGTGAGCTTGTAGGGCGCGCCCATCAAGCGCACCACCTGGTTGCCCTCGACCGCGCTGGTGCGCGGAAAGGACGAGTAAGCGCCGATGCCGGTGACGTCCTCGACCTGCATGCCGAGAAAGCCGCCGTCCTGCGCCACCGCAAGCCGCGCCTTGACGCGATGGTCGCGCAGATGGATGTCGTTGAGGAACGCTTCGCTGCGGTCGGTGATGTACTTCACCGGGCGGCCGAGCATGATGCTGAGCGCCACCGCCGTCATGTCGTCGGGGAAGACATGCAGCTTCATGCCGAACGAGCCGCCGATATCTGGCGCGATCACCCGCACCCGCGACTCGTTCAGGCTGAAATGGCGCGCATAGATATCCTGGAACTGATACGGCGTCTGCGTCGAGTGATAGACCGTGAGGCTGCGCTCGCTCGGATCGAAATCGGCGATGATGGCGCGCGCTTCCATCGTCACCGGCGTATGACGCCCGAAGCTCATCTCGGTTTCGACGACGAGCGCGGCCTCGGCGAAAGCGGCATCGACATCGCCGTTCTCCAGCGCGAGATGAAACGCGATATTGTCGGCGAAACCCTCGTGCAGGCGCGGCGCATCCGGTTGCCGCGCGGCATCCATATCGACCAGCGGCTCCAGTTCCTCGTAGACGATCTCGACCTGCTCGGCGGCGTCCTCGGCGCGGGCGCGGCTGTCGGCGACGATGGCGACCACCGGCTCGCCGACCCACATCACCTTTTCCAGCGGCAGCGGATATTGCGGCGGCGACTTCATGCCCTTGAAGTGCAGCAGCGTGCCGACCCACGGCGCGCACACCTTGGCGACATCGCGCCCTTCGGCGATCAGGCGCACGCCCGGCATCGCCTTCGCTTTCGTCACGTCGATCGAGACGATGCGGGCGTGGGCGTGCGGGCTGCGCACGAAGGCCGCATGCAGCATGCGCGGCAGATGAATGTCGTCGACGAAACGGCCGCGGCCGGTGAGCAATCGCTTGGCGTTGGGGCGCGGCAGCGCCTTGCCGATATAGCTGTTGGGACGGTCGAGCGCGGTCAGCGGCTTATTCATGGTCCGCCCCCGCCATCGCGCTGTCGAGCCCGGCGCGCTGCCGCGCCGTGGTCTCGATCGCATCGACAATCGCCTCATAGCCGGTGCAGCGGCAGTAATTTCCGGACAGCGCGTCGCGAATGTCCTCGCGCGACGGTACGCCGCCTTTGCGTAGCAGTTCCTGCGCCGTCATCAGCATTCCCGGCGTACAGTAGCCGCATTGCAGCGCGTTGCGCTGATGGAACGCGGCCTGCAGGTCGGCGATGACGCCGCTGTCGGACAGCCCCTCGATCGTCTGCACCGTGCAGCCGCTGGTCTGCACCGCCAGCGTCAGGCAGCCATGCACGACCTTGCCGTCGAGCAATATCAGGCACGCGCCGCAGGCCCCCATCTCGCAGCCGACATGGCTTCCGGTGAGATGGAGATGATGACGCAGCATGTCGATCAGCGACAGCCGTGGCTCCACCAGCAGCGTCACCTCCTCGTCATTCACCGTCAGCGAGATCGGCACCTGCTTGTTCATGATGCGCCGACCTCGCCGGACATGGAAAGCCGGATCCGTGCGAGCTGGCGGCGCAGCAGCACGCGGGCCAGATGCATTCGTGCGGTCCCCGTCATATGCGCATCGTCGTCCGGCGCGATGTCGTCCGACAGCGCCGCCTGCGCCGCGGCGATGGCGTCGTCCGTGAGGGTCCGGCCGATCAGCGCCGCCTCGGCCGCCCGCGCGCGCATCGGCGTGGGACCGGCGGCGAACAACACGATACGGATGGCATCGACATGGCCGCGCTGGCCTTCGGCATTGATGGCGATGCCCATCAGCGCATAGTCGCCACGCCGCCGCGCCAGTTCGTCGAAGGCAAAATGCTGCGTCGGGCGCGCCACCGGGCAGCGCACGGCGGTGAGGATTTCGCCCGGCTCAATCGCGGTTTCGTAAAGGTCGATGAAGTAATCGTCCGCTGCAACAAGCCGCGTGCCCTCGGCGTCGGTGATCTCCATCCGCGCGCCAAGCGCCAGCGCCACAGCGGGAAATTCCGACGCCGGGTCGGCCAGCGCCAGCGAGCCGCCGAACGTGCCCTTGTTGCGGATCGCCGGATGGGCGACGAACGGTGCGGCGAGGCTGAGCAGCGGCACGTCGCGCGCGATGATGTCGGAAGAAAGAATTTCTGCATGGCGCGTCAGCGCGCCGATGACGATCTCGTCGCCGTCGCGCGCGATGCCGCGCAGTTCGCCGATACGGCCGATGTCGATCAGGAGATTTGGCGCGGCAAGCCGCAGGTTGAGCGCCGCCAGCAGACTCTGGCCGCCGGCCAGATAGCGCGCGTCGCCGTCGCAGGCTCGAAACGCAGCGACCGCCTCTTTGATGGACATCGCCTGAACGTAGTTGAAATCAGGCGCTTTCACCTGTCGCCTCCCCGGCCGATCACTTGCTTCAGTTTGTGACCAATTGGTCTCAAAACTGACAGCAACTCGTCCGGCCGTCAACTGAAATATGAAGCCATGCGCATCCTCATTTTCTTGCGCTGCGATATCTATTTGACTTCCAAACCGAAAGCGGTTGATTTTGGCGACGTCATCCCGCCGAAATCAACAACACATCACAACCATGCTCAGGCGCTCTCCCAAAAAAACAACCAAGGACGCTCCCGCCAAACAAAGCCCGACCGGCACGGGTCGCAAGAACATGAAAGCGGCCGAGCGCGAGAAACTCATTCTCGAAACTGCGATCCGTTTTTTTGCCGACCACGGCTTCGAAGGGCAGACGCGTGAACTCGCCAAGCGCATCGGCATCACGCATTCAGCGATCTACCGCCACTTTCCAAGTAAGGAAGCGTTGATCGAGCGCGTCTACGAACATGTCTATGTCAGTCGCTGGGACCCGTCATGGACAGGACTCGTCACCGATCCCTCGCGCCCTCTGGAAGACAAGCTCATTCAATTCTATCGCGAATATGCCGCACGCATCTTCGACTACGACTGGGTGCGCATCTTCGTGTTCTCCGGCTTTCGCTCCTACAACATCACCGAGCGTTATCTTGCGATGGTGCGCAAGAAACTGATCGTTCCGGTGTGCAAGGAATTGCGCGAGGAACGACACAAGCGCCATGGCGGGACGCTATCGACTGCACGCATCAGCGAGCGCGAGGAGGAGGCGGTATGGGGCCTGCACGGCCAGATCTTCTACATCGCGATCCGCCGCTTCATCTACGGCATGCCGGGACCGACCGATCTCGATCAGGTCATCACCGATCATGTGCGGCGCTTCGTGCGCGGCGCGCTGGC
>JBEBWH010000361.1:0-3482 GCA_040392305.1 Bradyrhizobium sp.
CCGTCGAGTTTTTTTGTGGCCACGTATGACGGCGGGGTATCGCGCGACGGGCAATCGGTATCCAGGTGCATTACCATTGCCGATATATCGAATTATTCGATCAATAATTACCAAAAAATATCGTTTGTAATCATCATCGGCCGAGCCCTACTGTGAAGTTTCACAGTGGGAGAAAGCCTTATGAGGGTGGAGCGACTGATTCAATCGTCGGACTTGCGGGCGTTCGCCGGTCATTTCGCGACCGGCGTGGCGGTCGTGACAACGCGTGACGCGGACGGTGTCTGCTACGGGCTGACGATGAATGCGGTGACGTCGCTGTCGCTCAATCCGCCTCTGCTTCTGATCTGTCTGGACAATGAGTCGAGCACCCTGCGCGCCATGCGGGAGAGCAATCACTTCTGCCTGCATTTTCTTGCCGCCGGTCAGGAGGCGCTCTCCAATCTGTTCTCCACCAAGCGCGACGACAAATTCGCCACGCTCGATTACGCGGTCGGCGAGTTCGGTACGCCGGTGCTGTCCGACGTCATCGCCGCCAGCGAGTGCGAGGTCGTCAGCAAATATCCGGGCGGCGATCACACGATCATCGTCGGTGCGGTGAAGACCGTCACCGTCAGCGGCGGGGAGCCGCTGCTCTACCATCGCGGACAGTATGCCAGCCTGAACGAACAGCGGAAGTCCGCCTGACGGCGCTGGTCGGGGCGGATCGTTTTGTCGGCGGGCCATGCGTGAATCGAATCGCTCCCGATGCTGCCGCTGCGCTCCATCCGGCCTTCGCCTTGCATCACCTTTCGAATCCCGAACGCGCCAGCCGCTCGCTGCACTCGTATCGAGTGAAGAACTGAAACGGATAGTCTGATGAAGAAACAGATTCGCCTCAACGCCTTCGACATGAACTGCGCCAGCCATCAGTCCCCGGGACTGTGGCGGCATCCGCGCGACCGCTCCACGACCTACACCGATCTCGGCTATTGGACCGATCTCGCCAGAACGCTGGAGCGCGGCAAGTTCGACGGCATCTTTCTAGCCGACGTCATGGGTATCTATGATGTCTATGGCGGATCGCCCGATGTGGCGCTGCGCAGCGGCGTGCAGGCGCCGGTCAACGATCCTTCGCTGATCGTGCCTGCGATGGCGATGGCGACGGAGCATCTCGGCTTCGGCGTCACTTGCACGTTGTCCTACGAGCCGCCGTATCCGTTCGCGCGGCGCATGTCCACGCTCGACCATCTGACCAATGGCCGGATCGGATGGAATATCGTCACCGGCTATCTCGACAGCGCGGCGAAGGGTGCGGGACAGGACAAGCAGACGGCGCATGACCGGCGCTACGAGATCGCCGACGAATATATGGATGTCGTCTACAAGCTGTGGGAGGCGAGCTGGGCGGACGATGCCGTGCAGCGCGACGTCGCCAGGGGCATCTACACCGATCCGGCGCGGGTCAGGCGGATCAAACATCAGGGCGAGAACTATCAGCTCGACGCCGTGCATCTGTCGGAGCCGTCGCCGCAGCGCACCCCGGTGCTGTATCAGGCCGGCGCCTCGCCGAAAGGAATGGGCTTTGCCGCCAAGCATGCCGAATGCATCTTCGTCAACGGGCCGTCGCGGACGGTGCTGGCCTCGGCGGTGTCGAAGGCGCGCGATCACATCGCGCGGCAGGGGCGTAACCCGGCCGAGGTGCTGATCTTCGCCGGAATGACGGTAATCGCCGGACGTACCGACAAGGAAGCCAACGAGCGGCTGAACGACTATCGGCAATATGTCGATCGCGATGGCGCGCTCGCGCTGATGTCGGGCTGGACCGGCATCGATTTCTCGACTTACGACAAGAACGATCGCGTCCAGCATATCCGCAGCGAGGCGATTCATTCAGCCATCGACCGTTTTACCATCGCCGATCCGGACCGGGTATGGACCATCGGCGAGGTCGCGGAATTCGTCGGCATCGGCGGCGCCGGCCCCGTGATCGTCGGTTCGCCGCAGCGCGTCGCCGACGAGCTAGAAGAGTGGCTGAATGTCACGGGCGTGGACGGTTTCAATCTCATGTACACCGTCATGCCCGAGTGCTTCGTCGATTTCGTCGATCTCGTCGTGCCCGAATTGCAGCAGCGCGGCATCTACAAGGCCGACTATGCGCCCGGCACGCTGCGCGAGAAGCTGATCGGGAAAGGCGCTCGGACGTCGTTGCCGCACCCAAGCGCGGTATTCCGCACCGAAGCTTTCGCATAATCGCCGATCGACCATCGATCTTATCACCACAATGAGCCTGTCGAAGCGGGCCATCACCAGCAAGGATATGGAGGGAATTTTATGAGAATTGACCGTCGTACGTTTCTCGCGACCACTTCGGCCGCGGCCGTTGCCGGGTTCTCCGGCGCATCCCGCGCCCAGGCCAAGCCGAAGATCAAGATCGGCATCATCACGGACCTGTCCGGACCGAACCGCGACAACAGCGCGCCGACGATACCGTGCGCGCATCAGGCCATTGAGGATCTCGGCGTGAAGAACCGGGGGCTGGATGTCGAAGTCCTCGTGGCTGACCATCAGAACAAGCCGGATATCGCCTCGGTGATCGCGCGGCGCTGGTTCGATGTCGATGGCGTCGATTGTCTCGTCGATGTGTCGACGTCCAACACGGCGCTCGCGGTCAACAGCGTCGTGCGCGAGAAGAACAAGGTGATGATGGTCGTGGGTGCGGCGACGTCCGAGCTGACCGGTGCGCAATGCAGCCCGAACACCATCCATTGGGCCTATGACACCGTGATGTATGCCAACTCGTCGGCCAAGGCGATGCTGAAGCGAGGCGGGCAGAGCTGGTATTTCATCGCGGCCGACTATGCCTTCGGCCAGGCGATGCGGCGCGACGCCACGGCGGTAATCAATGACAACGGCGGCAAGGTGCTGGGGGCGGTGGCCTATCCGTTCCCCGGAACCAGCGACTTTTCGTCGTATCTGCTGCAGGCGCAGGCCTCCGGCGCGCAGGTGCTCGGCCTTTGCCAGTCCGGTGCGGACACTTTCAACTGCATCAAGCAGATGAAGGAATTCGGCGTCGACAAGTCGATGAAGCCGATCACGCTTTTGATGTATGCTAACGAAGTGCGCAAGATGGGCCTCGAGGTGGCGCAGGGACTGCTGCTGACCGAGAGCTTCTATTGGGATCTCAACGACCGCACGCGCGCCTTCATGAACCGGATCAAGCCGAAGACCCCCGAAAACTGGCCGACCTCGGCGAGCGCCGGCGTCTACTCCAACACCATGCATTATCTGACGGCGGTGATGGATATGGGCGTCGATGCCGCGAAGGCCGACGGCCGCGCCGCGGTCGCGCGCATGAAGGCGATGCCGACCGACGATGACGCCTATGGCAAGGGCGTGATCCGCGAGGACGGCCGCAAGATGCACCCCGCCTATCTGTTCGAGGTCAAGAAGCCGTCCGAGAGCAATGGCGGCTGGGATCTGCTGAAGCTGGCCGGCGAAGTCGC
>JBEBWH010000362.1:0-3466 GCA_040392305.1 Bradyrhizobium sp.
CCGATCGACCAGGTCGCGAAGAAGCTCCAGAGTGCCGGCTACAGCCTGATCTCGGAGATCAGCGCCGATGACGGGCGCTGGGAAGGGGAAGGCGTGCGCGACGGCAAGCGGATGGAATTCCACGCCGACGCCAAGACCGGCGAGATCATCAGCGAGAAGGTGAAGGACTGAAAAAGCCGGGGGCTCTTTCGGGAGCCCCCTCAAGCGGCGCGTCCGCCTCAGTTGAACAGGCTGGAGACGCTTTCCTCGCTCGCGGTGCGCTTGATGGCCTCGCCCATCAGCGTCGCGATCGAAAGGACGCGAATATTGCGCGCGACGCGCACCGCCTCGGTCGGCTGGATCGAATCGGTAACGACCAGCTCCTTCAGCTTGGAGCCGGTGATGCGCGCCACCGCGCCACCCGACAGCACGCCGTGGGTGATATAGGCGGAGACCGATGTCGCGCCCTTGGCGAGCAGCGCGTCGGCTGCGTTGACCAGCGTGCCGCCGGAATCGACGATGTCGTCGACGAGACTGCAGGTGTAGCCCGCGACTTCGCCGATGACGTTCATCACTTCGGATTCGCCGGCGCGCTCGCGGCGCTTGTCGACGATGGCGAGCGGCGCGTCGATGCGCTTGGCCAGGCCGCGCGCGCGCACCACGCCGCCGACGTCGGGCGACACCACCATCACTTTGCCGAGGTCGAAATGCTCGCGGATATCGCGCACCATCACCGGCGAGGCATAGAGATTGTCGGTCGGGATATCGAAGAAGCCCTGGATCTGCCCGGCGTGAAGATCGAGCGTCATCACGCGGTCGGCTCCCGCATGCGTGATGAGATTGGCGACGAGCTTCGCCGAAATCGGCGTGCGCGGCCCCGCCTTGCGGTCCTGCCGGGCGTAGCCGAAATAGGGAATCACCGCGGTGATGCGCCGCGCCGATGCGCGCCGCAGCGCGTCGGTGATGATCAAGAGCTCCATCAGGTGGTCGTTGGCGGGGAACGAGGTAGACTGGATGATGAAGACATCCGAGCCGCGCACGTTCTCCTGAATCTCGACGAACACTTCCATGTCGGCGAAACGGCGCACGCTCGCTTTGGTCAGCGGCAGTTGCAGCCATTCGGCGATCGATTGCGCCAGCGCCGGATTGGAGTTGCCGGCGACGAGCTTGATGGCCCCGTTCTTCGCCGACATCGTAGGCTTCCCCTGAGGTTGTGTGGATACGCGCGTCAACATGTCAGCCATCGGATGGAACTCAGGGAGATTACCCGGAGCGGTGATATCAAGGAGCGGATGCGGCTGGCAATACGAATCTGCCGTTTCCGGGCGTAAAAGAGCGGATATTCACTCCCGCGACAGCGCATCGTAGCTCAGTGCAGCAGTCGTCAGGGCTTCAGCGGGCGTTTCCAGCGCCGCCACCGCGGGGCGCGCCGGCTTTTGGGCAGGGGAGGGTGCAGCCTGCGGATCGGCGCCGCCGAGGCGGCCGAGGCCGGAAAGCCCGGCCTGCGCGATGCGCCGCAGCACCATGTCGTCGGCTGCGGCCCACGCGTCGCCGCGCGATGCGCCCGTCGCCTGCTCTTCGCCGGACAGGCGCAGAACGTGACGCTGGCCGCGGTCGTAGACGTCCCAGATCCAGGCGATTGCGGTTTTCTTGCCGACAACCTGCGCCGAGAGATAGCCGCGCACGCGATAGGCGGCGGATGCTTCGCGCGAGACGATCGGCAGGTCGCGGAGCTGCACTTCGCCGTCGAGCACCTGCACCAGCCGGTCGAACACCGGGCGCGGTGGCCCGTCGATGCTCTCGAAGGCGATCGTCGAGGCGGAGGCGGGAACCATCGCCATCGCGTCGCGGGCTGAATTCTGTGCGCTCGGGCCTGTCTCGCCGCCGGTGACGCAGCCGGCGAGCGCGGCGGTCATCATCAGCGGCAAAGCGGCGCGCAGGACGGTCCTTGCAAAGGCACGGAGGAGCGGCATCGGGCTTCCGGACGCAGGCGGGTCAGACGGCCCGGAAGCGATATCGTTAAAATCCGTTAAGGTCTAGGGCGGGCCGCCATGATCGTTAACGGCGGCGGCCGGGGTCAGTCGGCAAGCGCGATGGCGTGGATATGCCGGCCATAGTCGCCGTCGTTGCGATGGACCGAACGTCGATAGCTGAAGAAGCGAGGGTCGGCATAAGTGCACAGGCCGATATCGTCGATCCAGCCCACTCCGGCGGCGGCAAGCCGCGCGTGGATAAAGCCGCCGAGGTCGAACATCGCGTGCCCCTCGCGGGCGGCGGGCGCGAAGAAGCGCGCATGAGCGGCATCGGCCTCGGTGAAGCGGGCGACAAACTCCGTGCCGACCTCGTAGCTCGGCTGGCGGATCAGCGGGCCGATCGCCGCGACGATGCGGGCGCGTGCCGCGCCCAGTTGCTCCATGGCGGCGAGGGTGGACTCCAGCACGCCAGTCAGCGCGCCCTTCCATCCGGCATGCGCCGCGCCGATGACGCTCGCCTCGGCGTCGGCGAACAGCACCGGGCCGCAATCGGCCGTGGTGATGCCGAGCACCAGCCTCGGCGTTGCCGTGACGATGGCGTCGGTGCGCGGTCGCGCGGGCGCGTCCCATGCCGTAGTGGCGATCACCGCATCGGGCGAGTGCACCTGGTGCACGGTGACGAGACGATCAACATCCGCGCCGAAGCTCGCCGCCAGCCGCCGCCGGTTCTCGGCCACGCTGGCGGCGTCGTCGTTGGAGCCGAGGCCGCCATTGAGGCTGTCATAGATGCCGGTCGAGACGCCGCCCTCGCGGGTGAAGAAGGCGTGGCGGATGCCGGGGACGGCCTGCAGCGCGGGGGCGAACAGCCGGTTCATGTCGCGGCCTCCTCGATCGCCGCCGTGTCGTCGGAGAGGCCGACCAGCATCGGGATCGTGGGGTCCGCGATGCCGAGCACCTTGAACATCGAGCCCATGCCGCCGCGGCCGCTGCTCGTCAGGCGTTGCAGCGCGACCGCGATGTCCTGCGCGACGTGCGGCTCGGCTTTGGCCATCAGCGCATGCGCGCGCGCTTCGATGCCGAGCTGGCGCAGGAACGCGCCCTGTTCGGCGGGGCCGTGGACGCGCGCACCCGCCGCCTCCGCGGCGCGCGCGAGCGCTTCGAAATCGACATGGGCGGTGACGTCCGCTATGCCGGGATTCTTCAGCGGATCGGCGAAGGCGTGGCGGGCGATGGCCTGCAACGTATCGCCGGCGTCGCTCCGCACATGGCCGTAGTCGATCACCAGCGCCGCGCCGCCGAAGCCGCTGATGCGGCGCGCCAGCCGGATCATATCGGCGTCCGGCCGCCATTCGAACACCGCTCCGACCGGCGCGGCGGACACCAGCGGCGGCAGCAGCGCCTCGAAGCGCGGCGTCGGTTTCGGCGAGATGCCGTAGGCCAGACTGCCATCGGGGTCGATCTCGATAACGCGCTCGTGCCAGCCGGTGTCCTGCCGCACCATCTGATGGATCGGC
>JBEBWH010000363.1:0-3420 GCA_040392305.1 Bradyrhizobium sp.
CATCTGTGTGCGGCGGGGCTAGCGGCCGTCCGGCGTACGCACGCCGCCCCAGCTGTCGCGCACCTGATGATAATGCACCTGCGGGTCGTAGACCGAGGTCGCGAGCCTCAGCACCGCCGGCGACAAACGCCCGATCGAGGTCAGCACGTTGTAGGACGACACCACGCGATCATGCTGGGCGGTGACCAGCGCCACGCGGGCGGACACCAGCGTCTGCTGCGACAGCAGCACGTCGAGCGTGGTGCGCTGGCCGGCTCTCGCCTCTTCCCGCACGCCGTTCAGTGCGATCTCTGCCGCCCTCACCTGCGCTTCGGCGGAAGCGACCTGCGACTTGGCGGCGACGAGCTGGCCCCAGGCCTGCGTTACGTTCGCGCGGGTCTGGTCGCGCACCTGCTCGAGGTTGAGGCGCTGCTGCGCCAGCGTCTCCTTCGACTGCCGGATCAGCGAGTATTCGGCGCCGCCCTGATAGACCGGCACCGAAAGCTGCGCGGCGACACCGGCGCTGAACTGGCGCGGCGTCGTCAGCGTCGGCTCCCACGCCTGCTGCACATTCGCCTGCAGCGCCACCGTCGGGAACAGCGCGCCTTCGTTGACCTTGACCTGCAGATAGCTGACATCGATGCCGTACATCGCCGCGCTGATGTTCGGATTTTCCGTCAGCGCGATATTGACGGCCTGGGCCAGCGTCTTGGGAAGGAAGCGATCGACCGGGGAGCCCGGCGCGAGGCGCTCCGGCTCGTTGCCGATGATGCGGCGGAAATTCGCCCGCGTCGTCGTCAGGGTCGATTCCGCGGCGAGCTGCTGGGTCTGTCCGGCGGCGAGCTGGGCCTCGGACTGGGCGACGTCGGTGCGGGTCACTTCGCCGACATTGAAGCGGTCGGTGGTCTGCTTCAGCGTCTGTTCGAGCACGCGCACGTTGTTGCGCTGAACCTCGACGATCGCCGCGTCGCGCAGATAATCCATATAGATGGTGGCGGCGGCGAGCAGCACGGTCTGCTCCAGCACGCGCAGGCCCTCGCGCGCAGCCGACACCTGGCTTTCCGCCGCACGGGTGCGATTCGCCGTCTGGAAGCCATTGAACAGCGTCTGCGTCGCAGTCACGCCGACGCTGCGCGGCGTCGTGGTGCCATGCAGGTTGGCCACTGGGGTGCCGGGTCCACCGGCGGAGGCCCCGAGATCGGAATATTGATGGCCGACGCTTGCGGTGATGGCGACGCGGGGGCGATAGCCGGACAGCGCCTGCGGCACGTTCTCGTCGGTCGCGCGCACATTGGCGCGCTGGGCGTTGAGCTGCGGGTTATTCTGATAGGCACGCACCAGCGCCGACTCGATCGTGTCGGCGGACGCGCCAGACGCCACCCCAGCACCAATCATCAGCGCCGCGACCGCGGCCATTGTCATTACTTTCACGCCAACCACCCTTGGCTATTTGATCTGGTATTCGCAAGGCGGCCGTTCGCCGCCCACCCCGACAAGCGCCCCCTTCGCGTGCCTCCTCCAATGAGTCCGCACAGCATATTCAGCGCCACGCCAACCCGGAACCCCGAAAACCCTCGACTTTCCGAAACTCTGGGGATGGCGCATTGCGGCCACACCCCAAGCCGTCTTTAGGCCGTCCTTGAAGCGCAACCGTTCCGTCGGCCGAGCCGGCCAGTGGAACCTCGCATTCCCGTCAGAACACGAATTCGGGCCGCCGCTCCAGCCCCGGCAGAACCGGCGTCGCGATGTCGAACAGCACCCGCATGCCGAAATCGTCCTGCGCGCGCGTCACGAGAGCGGCGCGCGGCGGCTCGCTCGTCGCGAACACGCCGGCGAGGCGTCCGCCGTCGGCGAGCTGCTGATAGAGCCTGTCCGGAATCACCTCGGTCGCACCGTCGAAAACGATGGCATCATACGGCGCCTCCCCTGCTGCACCGTCGGCGAGCGGGCCATTCTCGACCCTGATATTGTCGAACCCCAAAGCTGACAGGTTCTCGCGCGCCATTGCGGCAAGAGTGGGGTCGCATTCCAGCGCCACCACCTGTCCGGCGAGTCGCGCAGCCAGCGCCGCAGCGTAGCCCGAGCCGCACCCGAGCACCAGAATCTTGTCGCTGCCGCCCGGTTCGAGCGCCTGCAGCAACCGTGCGATCACCACCGGCTGTACGAGATAACGCGGCGCTGGGCCGGCAAGGCCGTCGATCGCCACGTCGAGGTCGAGATAGGCCAGCGCGCGCTGCCCCTCCGGCAGGAATCGCTCGCGCGGAACCGCAAGCATGGCCTCGAGGATGCGCGTATCGGTGACGTCACGAGTGCGAATCTGGCCATCGACCATCTTCTGGCGCGCGGCGACACTGCTGGACATGGAATCTCCCCGAATAAACGTGAATGCGGATCAGACCTGCCCGCCGGTTTGATCAAAATCAGCGCCGCAACGCCAGCATTTTGTTGGCCGGGATCGCCGCGGCTATTCGTCCGCGAGGCGCTGTTGCCTCCTCCGGCAATGTTGTATATCCCTGCTGCCGTCTGGCGGGCTGAGCGACCAACTTCCAACCTGCCACACACCGACAGCGGAAAGTTGCCGCGCCGCCCCGGCGATTTCAATCCGGTCCGGCACGGATGTGGGGCCACGTGGCGGAGTGGTTACGCAGCGGTCTGCAAAACCGTTTACACCAGTTCAATTCTGGTCGTGGCCTCCATTCCAGCTTTCCAAATCGGCGCAATCTCCGTTCGCGATCACTCAAACCCCTGCACGGCCGGCATCGGCGTGATCGGACGCGCGAGCGTCGGCGTGGCCGCCGCACCCGGTGAACGCGGCGCCGGGCGCGCCGTGGAAGCCGCCAGTTCGCCCCTCGCCTGACGCGCCGGAGCCGCCGCACGCCCCGCCAGACCCTTGGCCGGCCGGGCCGGCCGCCGCTTCGCATGGGACGAGCCGCGCCGCAGTCCCCAGGACCGCGCGATCGACGGCCCGGCGGTGTAGCCGACCACGGCGCCCGCGACCGCCCCCACCGGTCCGAGAATCACCGCGCCCGACAATGCTCCGAGCGCGGCATCGCCGGCCCGCTCCTGAGCTTCTGCCGCCCCACCGCAAAGCAGCAGAACCGCGCCGACAAGGAGCAGACGTTTCATGAGACACTCCCCCGCCAGAACCCGGACGGACGCAGCCGGCCTCTCAATTGCGGCGGCAGAAAGGTGCGCGGATCAAGGCGAACTCGAATATCGGGGGGATGTCGCGGATCGACAACACGCGCGCCTTGAGGAACCCTGAGGAGCGGGATCGCAGGTCGTGAACGACGTCTGCCATGCGGCGGTGAAATTGGTGGTTGAAAGGGTCTAGGCAAGCCGCACCGGCTTTGTTATATGCTCGCCATATCGGCCCGATGAGGCCTTGTTCCCTGGTAGCTCAGTGGTAGAGCAACCGGCTGTTAACCGGTTGGTCGCTGG
>JBEBWH010000364.1:0-3418 GCA_040392305.1 Bradyrhizobium sp.
AGCGCCCAGAAGAACAACGGATTTCTTCCCAATCTGATCGCGCTTCTGGCCAACGCGCCGGTGGCGCTCGAGACCTATCAGACGGTGTCCGGCATCAATGCGCGCAGCACCCTCTCGCTGGCGGAGCGCGAGGCGGTGCAGATCACCGCGGCGGCGACCCATGGCTGCGGCTTCTGCGTCGCCGGTCACACCGCGGTTGCCTACAAGAAGGCGGGGCTTGCGGAGGCCATCGTCAACGCCTTGCGCGACGGTTCGCACGGGCCGGATGCAAGGCTCAACGCGGTGGCCGATTTCACCCGCGCCGTGATCCGCAGCCGTGGTGGCGTCGAGGACGCCGAATTGCAGGCGTTCAAGGCGGCCGGCTTCACCGACGCCAGCGCGCTTGAAGTCGTGCTTGGCGTCAGTCTCGCAACGCTGTGCAACTTCGCCAACAATCTCGGTCAGCCCGATCTGAACCCGCAGCTTCAGCCTTATGCCTGGCGCGGGCCGGTCGCGGTGGCAGCAGAATAACGGAGCGCGCGCCGTGACCTTGCTGCCCGCTGATCTCGCCGTCTGGCTCGACGATCGAGCCACCCGCTTCGATATCCATCGGGACGACGCCGCACTGGTGTTGCCGCAGCTTGCGGCGGCCGGTCTGTTCCGGCTTGGCGTGCCAGAGCAGTGGGGCGGCGCCGGCGGCGACGCGACCGACGCGGTGGCGGCGATCGCGGAGGTGTCGGCGCGTTCGCTGACCGCCGGGTTCGTATTCTGGGGCCATCGCACTTTCATCGACTATCTGCTGCAAAGTCCGAACGCGGCGTTGCGCGAGGCGCTGCTGCCGGACCTGCTGGCGGGGCGGCGCGGCGGGGCGACGGGTCTTTCCAACGCCATGAAATTCCTGTCCGGCATCGAGCAGCTCTCGGTCCGCGCCGAACGGGACGGCAGTCTGCTGCGGCTTGAGGGATATCTGCCGTGGGTGACGAATCTGCCGGCCGGCCGCTTCGATGTCGCGATGGCGGTGCAGGGCGACGGCCAGGCGCCGGCCTTCGTTGCGGCATTGTCGTCGGAAGACGTCGGTCTCGAACGTTCGCAGGATCTCGATCTCATGGCGATGCGTTCGTCCAACACGGCGGCGCTGACCATCAAGGATGTGCGCATCGACCGTGACCGCATTCTTCATCCCAATGCGGCCGAGTGGCTGCCGCGCGTGCGTCCCGCTTTCCTCGCCATGCAGTGCGCAATGTCCATCGGGCTGGCGCGGCGCGCGCTGGAGGAAGCGTCGAACAAGCTGCATGGTCCACGGGATATCCTGAGCGGGCCGGTGGAGCAGCAGACGTCGGCGCTGGTGGACAGCGAGGCGCAGTTGCATGCAGGCTTGCGCAACGGCCGTTTCGTCGAGCAGCCGGCGAGCCTGTTCCGTCTGCGCATCCGTCTCGCGGAAGTTGCGGCCGAAGCGGTTCAGCTTGAGCTTCTCGCATCCGGGGGACGGGCCTATCTGTCGCAGCCCGGCGAGGGCTTTCAGCGGCGGCAGCGCGAGGTTGCATTCGTTCCGATCATCACGCCAAGTCTGGTGCAACTGAAGCTTGCGCTGCATCTGCACGAGCAGCGGCAGCCGGCCAGCGGGACGGCATGACGATGAGCGCCGCGCCTGTTCTGACCGCGAACGACATCAGCCTGCGCTATCCCGGCGAAAGCGCGCCGGTGCTCGGGCATTTCGATTTCGCGTTGGAGGCGGCGGAAACGGTCAGCATCCTCGGGCCGAGCGGCGTCGGCAAATCGAGCCTGCTGCGGGTGCTGGGCGGATTGCAGACGCCGACCGAGGGGGAGGTCGCCATGAGCGGCGGGCCGGTGCAAGGCGTGCATCCGCGCGTTGCTTTCGCCTTCCAGGATCCCAGTCTGCTGCCCTGGCTGACGCTGGAGAAGAACGTCGCCTTCGGCCTCGACTTCAAATATCAGCCGCAACTGTCGCGCGCGGAGAGCCAGTCGCGTATCGACCGGGCGATCGACGAGGTCGGTCTGTCGCATGCGCGGCGCTATTATCCTGCGCAGCTTTCCGGTGGCATGGCGCAGCGCACGGCGCTCGCGCGCTGCCTTGCCCGCAAGCCGGAGATCCTGTTGCTCGACGAGCCGTTCGGCGCGCTCGACGAGATTACCCGTAGCGAGATGCAGCACCTGCTGATGAAGGTGGTTCGCGATTTCCGGACCGCCACCGTCATCATCACGCACGATATCGACGAGGCGCTGCTGATCTCCGACCGCATTCTGCTGCTCGGCGGCGCGCCGGCGCGCCAGATCGGCGATTGGCGGATCGACCTGCCCAAGCCGCGCGAAGACTACGTGACAGAGCTTGGCGCCATCCGCATCGAAATTCTCAGCACTCTGCGAAATGCCTCGCGGCGCCATTGAACGAAAGACTGGCCATGACCTTCGACGAAACCTCTCCCCGGGACTATTCGCGCCGCGAAATGATGCGGCTGTCGGCGCTGTTCACCGCAGCCGGCGCATTGCCGCTGCTGCGCGCCTATGAGGCGCGCGCGCAGGAGGCGGATGCGCCGCTGCGCATCGGCTATCTGCCGATCACCGACGCCACGCCGCTGCTGGTCGCGCACGCCAAAGGCTATTTCGAAGCCGAAGGCATCAAGGCCGAGAAGCCGGTGCTGGTGCGAAGCTGGGCGCAGATCCTCGAAGCCTTCATTTCAGGGCAGGTGAACGTCATTCATCTGCTGTCGCCGATGGCGGTGTGGGCGCGCTTTGGCAGCAAGGCGCCGGCCAAGGTGGTGGCGTGGAATCACACGGGCGGATCGGGATTGACCGTCGCGCCGCATATCAACGATGTGAAGCAGCTCGGCGGCCAGACCGTCGCCATTCCGTTCTGGTACTCGATCCATAATCTCGTGCTGCAGGCATTGCTGCGCGAGAACGGCCTGACGCCGGTGTCGAAGCGCTCGGGCGCGCTGGCGGCGAACGAGGTCAATCTGGTGGTGATGGCGCCGTCCGACATGGTGCCGGCGCTCGCGAACAAGCAGATCGTCGGCTACATCGTCGCGGAGCCATTCAACGCTGCGGCGGAAGTGCTCGGGGTCGGCAAGGTGCTGCGCTTCACCGGCGATGTGTGGAAGGATCACGCCTGCTGCCTGGTGTTCATGCACGAACGCGACCTCAAGGAGCGGCCGGAATGGTCGCAGAAGGTTGTCAATGCCATGGTCAAGGCCCAGCTCTGGACGCGAGAACATCGCGTGGAGACGGCGGCGCTGCTGTCGAAGGACGGCGTCAACAAATATACGCCGCATTCCACCGCGGTGCTGGAAAAGGTGCTGGCTCCGCCGGCTGCGGATGACTCGGCCTATGTGCAGGCCGGCGCCATCCGCCATCCCGACTGGCGCGAGCGTCGCATCGATTTCCAGCCCTATCCGTATCCGAGCTACACCGAGGAACTGGT
>JBEBWH010000365.1:0-3400 GCA_040392305.1 Bradyrhizobium sp.
CGGTTGAGCCGCAAGCGAAGGACCTGCGCCTTGGCATGCGGAAGACGTGCGATATGGCCCACGATCGATCCGGCGTCGCGGCTCACGGCGTCGAGATCAATCGCGCTCTCGGTGTCGAACACCAGCCATAGCGTGTCGCCATGGCGGAACGCCGCCGCCGGCGTCGGTCCGGCAAATGCAAAATGGATGCGCACATCGGTCCCGACACCGCTGACCTGCGTCGGGACCGCCGGCGCGGGCGGCGCGGCGGCCGCCGATGGATTGGCGTCCGTCGCGGGCGCAAGGAACGGCGGCGTCACCGGAGGCAAAGTAACAGGCGCTGCCGCTGGCATCGCCGGCGCTGGCGCAGCCGCGACGGAGGACGGCGCCGCGGCTACGGGTTTTGCGACCGGCGACGCGACAGGCTTGACCAGTTTGGCGATCGTCTCGTCGATCGTCGCGCGCGCAGCCTTGTCCTGCTCGCGCGTGACGTCGACGACAAAATTGTTGTCCTCGCGAAACGAGCGCACATCGGCATCGCCGATCAGCTTGAAGGTTACGGTTGATGCCGCCCCCTCGATCGCCTGATCGGTCGAAGCGATCTGAGATGGCGCGACATGGCTGGCTTCGCGCAGATCGAAGGTCAGCGCGGAATCGAACACGATCGCGAACTTGCCCTCGTTGAGCGAGGTCGACACGCCGATCCGCCGGGGAAGCTCGAACGTGAAGCGCGTAAAGGTCGGCTGCACCGAGGCGCGCACGCGCACCGGAGCCTGCTTCTGCGCATCGGCCACGATCTGCTGCTGGCGCAACGCCCGCTCGGCCACGCGGGCGCGCTCGGCCAGTTCGCGCACGACCTCCTGCGGCAATCCCGGCAGCATCCCGGTCCAGGTATCCGGCAACAAATCGATGAAGATGCGCTCGCCGGCCGTCATGGTGTTGACCGTCACCTTGCGCAGCAGAGCGAGCCGGATCGCGGTGCCGTCAGGATCGCGCCGCGCCGCGCCGACATAGTCGGGCACGGCCTCGCCCAATCCGTCCACCGCGATATCGACCGGCTTTTTGAAGCGGATCACCAGAATGGAGCCGGCGACCGAGACGTCGGATTCCACATCTTCCTGCAGGGTCAGCACCAGCCGGGCATAGCCTTTGGCCTCGGCGAAATTCGCCTGTCCCCTGATGGGATCCGCCGACGCAGGAAGCGCCCAGACGAGCAGCATACCGACGGCGACCGATCCGGCGAACCGGCGCAAGCCGGACCGCGTTGCGGCCCGGGCCTTCAACCGGTCATGCTGATCGACAGCTCTCCGCGGCATGGCATCCAGAATTTGGGCGACGCCTGAAATGGCGCCGCATCAAGGCGTACCGCTGATCGAACAACCAGCGACTTGCATCCTTTAATCTAAGGGCGCGCCATTTAACGCGTTGTTAATGACAATGGGGACCGCTGCCCAACCTTGCCCCATGTCATTCAGAAGACTGCGGGCGTCCTTCGATCTTCGGAAGATTTGCAAGGGAGGCTCCCTTGTCGCCGCCGGCGCGCCGGGCAAGCTCGACGGTCAGCCGCTCCGCCGCCTCCGGCTGCATCAGACCGAGAATATCCGCCATCTTGCGCGGCGCGATCTTCGACGCTACCTCGATCAGCACCGGCATCTCCAGACGATCGAAGATGCGCGCCGCGTCCTTCGGCTTCATGCCTTCATACATCGTGACGATCGACTTGAAGCGCGTGGCGTCCTCTTCGGCCTTCTGCTCCTTCGCCAGCGCGATCCGGCTCTCGACGCCTTTCAGTTCCTCGACACGTGCATTGATGCGCTGCTCCGCCGCCTTCAGCAGATTGTCGCGGATGTCCATTTCGCGCGCCCGCGCATCGAGCTCCTTGCGGCGCTCCTGCAGCCGCTCCAGCACGGCGCGTTCCGCGGGCGGGACCGCACCCTCGCCAAACGCGTCGACGGGATTGCCGGATGACGGGTCAGCCGGCTTCACGGTATCGACCTGCGCCGGCGCGGGGGCGCTATCCGCCTTCGGCTTGGGCTGCACC
The DNA here is from genome assembly GCA_040392305.1 of Bradyrhizobium sp. Lineage (GTDB taxonomy): Bacteria > Pseudomonadota > Alphaproteobacteria > Rhizobiales > Xanthobacteraceae > PRO6. Next base: position 2,021 of record JBEBWH010000365.1, read on the forward strand.
GAACCGGTGATGTCCGAAATCCCGGCGGCTTTTCGCCCGGTCGGGAAGTTGAGGTTTTCCTGCGCCCACGACAATCCGCGCGATTCGGCCGACGCGCTGCTGAAGACGTAACCGCCATCGAGCACGAGTCCGGAGACCTTCAGCACCGCGAGACCGCTGACGGCGGCCAGCACGACCGGGAGCACGCGAATGTCGCGAAACCTGCTCATGCGGCAAGCCCGGTTGTCCTTTTGCGCTCGGCAAAGGCCTGTGCGGCGGCGGCGATCGACCGCGCCGACGCTGCGGCATGCGCCTGCGCCGCCACCGGAGCGGGCATCACCTCGGCCTCCGCTCCATTCCGCCCCGCCAGCGCGATGCGCGAGACGCGCCGAACGACGTCGTTGCCGAGATTGATCTGCGTCTGGAGCCGCTCGGTCATTTCCGCGGCGCTGGCGATCTGGTTGCCGAGATTGTCGTTGCAATCACGGACAGTCGCCTTCAGCCCGCCAATGGCGCGCTCGGCGATCTCGGTCGCCGTGATGAGTTCGGAGATGGTCGCCTTGAGCGAATGCTCATCGGCTTTCAGGCGCTTCAGGCGCTTGTTCAGCACCATGCAGTAGCCGATGGTCAGCAGCAGCAGAATCGCCACAAGGCTTTCGACCGCGAAGCCAAGAATATGATTCATTGTGTCTCCATGACCTTGGTTTGCTCGTCCGCTTTCTCGAACATGGCGTAAGTGGTGACAGGCTTGCGCAAGGGCCGGGTCACACGGATGGCGACACGATCGCCGACGCGCCCCATGCGTCCCTCGGTCAGCGTCACCTGGCCGCAACGGACCGTCACCGGCGCATCGGGATGCAGATCGAGCGGCAGCGTGTCGCCGACCTTCAATTCCATGAGCTGCCGCAGCGGCACATCGGATTCATAGAGCACCGCATCGACGGCGATTTCCGCGCGCGCGATCTCGGTCGCGAGATGACCTTCCCAGATCGGATCGCGACCGAACTTCTCGCCCATGAACATCTGCAACAGCACGTTGCGGATGGGCTCGATCGTCGCATAAGGCAGCAGCAGTTCGACATTGCCGCCGCGATCTTCCATATCGACGCGTAGCCGCACCAGAATTGCGGCATGGGCGGGCCTGCTGATGGCGGCGAAGCGCGGATTGGTCTCCAGCCGGTCGATCGTCATCGTTACCGGCGACAGCGGGCGGAAAGCCTGTTCGGTGTCGGCGAGCACGACCTCGATCAGACGCTTGACCAGATTGGTCTCGATCGTCGTATAGGGCCGCCCTTCGATGCGCAGCGCCGCCGCGCCGCGACGACCGCCAAGCAGCACGTCGATGATCGAATAGATCAGGCTGGAATCGACGGTGGCGAGACCGAAATTCTCCCACTCCTC
>JBEBWH010000366.1:0-3397 GCA_040392305.1 Bradyrhizobium sp.
GCCGGTGGCGTGTTGCCGCTCACCATGCTGGTGAACGGTATCGCGGTCGGAGAGATCGGCAGCCGCCGGCAGCGGCTGATCCAGCCGCCCGGACCCGGCTTCGTCCGGCTCACGGTGATGGATGCCACTGGCGCAGCGGACACAGTCATGGTCAGAATTCAGTAGCGGGCGGCGCTGCTGTTGTCCCCCCGGTGGTTTCATCGTATGCGACAGCCATGGTTGAAACGCTGGGACAACACCGATTTGGCGGCGGGCGGGAGCCCAAGATTCGCATCGATCCGGGCCGGATTCTGGCGCGGATACTCGATGCGGTGACTGCCAGCCATGCCCGCGCGGTGGCATTTCTCGCTATCTGCGGCTTTCTGTTCTTCCTGCCGGGCATTTTCCACATCCCGCCGATCGACCGTGACGAGGCCCGCTTCGCCCAGGCCACCAAGCAGATGGTCGAAACCGGCGATTTCGTCGATATCCGCTTCCAGAACGAGGTCCGCTACAAAAAGCCGGTCGGCATCTACTGGCTGCAGGCGGCGTCGGTGCAGGCGGCGTCGGCGCTCGGACTGCCGAATGCGCATATCCGCATCTGGGTTTACCGCATTCCGTCGCTGATGGGCGCGATCGGCGCGGTGCTGCTGACCTACTGGACCGCGCTCGCCTTCGTCTCGCGGCGAGGGGCGGTGCTGTCCGCTCTCCTGATATGCGCCTCCGTCCTGCTCGGGGTCGAGGCGCGCCTCGCCAAGACCGACGCGATGCTGCTATTCACCGTGGTCGCGGCGATGGGCGCGCTGGCGCGGGTGTATCTCGCCTGGCAGCGCGGCGAGGATGACCAGCATCCGCCGTGGCGCTACCCTGCGATTTTCTGGACGGCGGTCGCAGGCGGCATCCTGCTCAAGGGGCCGCTGATCCTGATGTTCGTCGCGCTGACCATCGCGCTGCTGGCAATATTCGACCGCTCGGTGGCATGGCTGTGGCGGTTGCGCCCAGCATGGGGGCTGATGTGGTGCCTCGTGCTGGTGCTGCCGTGGTTCGTCGCCATTCTGATGAAGTCCGGCGATACGTTCCTCAACGATTCGCTCGGCGGCGATATGCTGAGCAAGGTCGCCAGCGGGCAGGAATCGCATGGCGCGCCGCCTGGCCTTTATTTCCTGCTGTTCTGGGTGATGTTCTGGCCCGGCGCGCCGCTTGCCGGCATGGCCGCGCCTGCCGTCTGGCGCGCGCGCCGCGAGCCCGGCACGCAGTTTCTGCTGGCGTGGCTGGTGCCGTCGTGGATCGTGTTCGAACTCGTCGTGACCAAGCTGCCGCACTATGTGCTGCCGCTCTATCCGGCGGTCGCCATTCTCGCCATCGGCGCGCTGGAACGCCGCGCGCTGTCGCCATCGCCATGGCTCATGCGCGGTGCGGCATGGTGGTTCGTGTTGCCGCTGCTACTCTTGGTCGGCGCCATCGTCGGCGTGATGATGCTGACATTGCAGCCGACATTCCTGGCGTGGCCGTTCGCGGCGCTCGCTCTGGTGCTCGGCCTGTTCGCATGGTGGCTCTATGACGATGTCCGCGCCGAGCGCTCGGTGCTGTGCGCCAGTGCGGCGTCGCTGATGCTGGGCGTCGCATTGTATGGCGTCGTTCTGCCATCGCTCGCGCCGCTGTTTCCGAGCGTCGAGGTGGCGCGCGCGCTGCGCAATGTCGAATGCGTCGGGCCGCGTTCGGCCGCCGCCGGCTATCATGAGCCGAGCCTCGTATTCATGACCGGCACGTCGACGCTATTGACCGACGGCTCCAGCGCGGCCGATTTCCTGGGGCAGGGCGGCTGCCGTTTCGCGCTTGTGGAATCGCGGCAGGAGCGCGCCTTCGCGCAACGCGCCGAGGCGATCGGGTTGCGCTACGACATCGCCAAGCGCATCGAGGGCTACAACTTCTCGCAGGGCAAGGCGCTGTCGATCGCCATCTTCCGCACCGTTGGAACGCGCTGACGATGCCGCGCGCGCCGGGGACGGCAGCGGATGCGAGCGCGCCGAGCCGCGCCGCCGCCAACATCCGGTGGCTGTTCGCAACGCTGTCGCGCAGCCCCAGGTACTCCCGCGCCGCCGATATCGGCCGGGTCTGGGCGTGGCGATGGATCAGGCTGTCGCTTGTGATCGGCACGGCCATCGTCATCTCGATGTTTTTCATCGACGAGGCGATCATCCGGCTGATGCCGCCGCCCGGCGCGCCGGACCTGTGGCCGGTGCGGCTCTATACCGATCTCGGCAACAGCCGGATTTTTCTGGTGCCGCTCGGCGCAGCGCTGATGGTGATCCTGTGCTGGACCGCGATACTCCCTCGTCGCATCGCCAATCTGGTGCTGGCGAGCCTCGCGGTCCGCTTCGCCTATATCTTCATCGCGATTTCGCTGTCCGGCCTGTTCGGCAAGGCGATCAAGGGCATGATCGGGCGCAGCCGCCCCTTCGTCGGCGGCGAGGCGAACGCCTTCTATTTCCTGCCGTTCTCGTTCGATATCCGGTTCGAGAGTTTTCCGTCCGGCCACGCCAACACCGCCTTCGCGGCGGCTTTCGCGATCGCCGCGGTCTGGCCGCAGACCCGCTATGTGATGTGGACCTATGCCGTGCTGATGGCGCTGAGCCGGATCGTGCTGCTGGCGCACCACCCGAGCGACGTGCTGGGCGGGGCCGTTGTCGGCGTGATCGGGGCGATGCTGGTGCGGGAATGGTTCGCCGCCCGAAGGCTCGGGTTCCTCATCGCGCCTGATGGCAATGTTGTGGCATTTCCGGGGCCGTCATCAAGGCGGCTGAAGAGGGTTGTCGGGCGGGCTTCCGCCCCATAAGAAGCGGTCGCGGGGCCTGCCGGTCTCGCCGTCCGGCCATGAGCAGACCATAGCATGCAAGATAGTTCCAACCCGGCTTCCACCGCGCCCGCGGTTTCCGTCGTCGTGCCGGTGCGCAACGAGGCCGACAACATCGCGCCCTTGATCGCCGAGATCGATGCGGCGCTGGCCGGCCGCTGGCCCTACGAGATCATCTATGTGGATGACGGCTCGTCGGACGCAACGGCTGTGCGGGTCGGGGAACTCGCCGCCGGCCGGGGCAATCTGCGGCTGATCCGCCATGCCGCCTCCTGTGGACAATCGGCGGCGGTGCGAACCGGCGTCCGCTTCGCCCGTGGCGCGGTGGTGGCGACGCTGGACGGCGACGGCCAGAACAACCCGGCCTTCCTGCCGGACCTGATCGGCGCGGTGATGGCGCCCGGCAAGATCGGGCTCGCCGCCGGCCAGCGGGTCGGCCGCAAGGATACCGGTTTCAAGAAACTGCAATCGCGGATCGCCAACGGCGTGCGCGGCGCGATCCTGCGCGACGGCACCCGCGATACCGGCTGCGGGCTGAAAGCGTTCCGGCGCGAGGTGTTTCTG
>JBEBWH010000367.1:0-3381 GCA_040392305.1 Bradyrhizobium sp.
GCACCAGACTACGAATCTGGGGGTCAGAGGTTCGAATCCTTTCGGGCGCGCCATTCTTTTCAAAGGCTTAGCTAAATCGCACCGTTTCAAAGTCGCGGATTGAAACGGTTTTTGAAACGGTTTTGGCAAATCGGATACCATGTCGCGAGACGGCGAGTGGTAGCGAAGTCGGCAACTGTAGATGGGCGTAGGGCACAACGCTATGGCTTCGAACAGGGTGCCCGGTACGGTCATCGGTCGACGGAGAAGGAGACCTATCCCGGTGCTCGGCCATTGCCCTCAAAGGATGGCGGCGGCAAGGACGGTCGCACGAAGCGCTCAAGGGATGTGCTCAGCGCCCGTAACTGAGACAAGCTGAATGGTAATACTGTTGTGGTTTCCGTGAGAGGGTCGTGAAAGTTTGCCAACGCATTGCTGACTGCGAGGGTGATTTCAAAATTGGCCGTAGGAAGGCATGCCGGTCCGAGTCCGACCACCTCGCGCCACTCTCTTTCTGGGGCGTAGAGATGTATCCGCGATCTGTCGGTAGGGATTGCCGCAACGAGACATTTTGACAGGGGCCTTGAACTCCTCTGTGAGCGGACGCAACGGGGCTCATACGCATCGGCTATAGTCTTGCCCCGAGTGAACCTTTGCTAATTTGATGACTGAAATCGAACTGTGGTCAAACCAGTCGTTGGCACCGCTCACTGTATGAGCTTGGGTGATTAGTTTATCACCTTTAATGACTTGCAGTAATTACGAAGGCTCTGGTTTCTTAACGACTGGCGGTTATGTGCAAGTTTAGGTGAAGCCATCCCAGCTACGCCGAGACTTGGATGCCGTCCCAATTCCAAGTCATCGGATAGTACTGGACACTAAAATATGCGCGAGCGTCTGAATTCAAACCCAAACGACGTCATTGTTAAGCACCTGATCGAAGGACGGCTGTTTGGCAACATCGATCCAGATTTTCGGGAAATGTCGCGCGTTAACAGGGCGCATGCGATCATGCTTGCGGAAACCGGAATTCTCCCTCGCAAAGTCGTTAGCATCATACTCGCTGGCTTGGCGCGCCTTGACGCCCGTGGATCAGAGGCTCTGGTTCTCAATCCGGATCTTGAAGAGCTGTACTTCAACATCGAGCATGCGCTCGTCGAGGAAGTTGGCGCCGACGCTGGCGGCCGTTTGCACACCGCGCGCAGCCGAAACGACCTTTACGCTGCTGTGCTGCGGATGAAGGCGCGCGGCTACAGCTTGAGGATGTCGCATCTTCTTGTCGACCTCATCGAGGCTGTTATCGCATGCCAACGCCCATAGTGATCATGCCAGGGAGCACCGAAAGGTAGCCGCCATCAACTGAAACGAGCAGCGCCATGAGCGCGAGGCCGGCGCCACCGAGCAAGACGCCGCTGGCAATCGTGGCCTTGGGGCCAATTTTTGCAGACAGTCGCGGCGCAACTCCCGAAAAGACCATCATCAAAAGCGCCATCGGCATTAGCCCGACCGTTGCCAGCAGCCCCGACCAGCCGAGAACTGCCTGAAAGAACGGGTAAAGGACGATGAACACATCCTCGGTATAGCGAGCTAGTGTGGTTACGGCATCGTCCCGGAAATAGAAGGCGAAGCGCGGGGCAGGATCGCGAATGACGCGTATGCCCACGTAATTGCCCGTCTCCTGTGCCGAAAGCTGTTCGTTCAGCGCAACTGCCGCCTGATGGGCGTCCTCATCTGGATTGGAAGCGATCTCCGCTGCCAGAGCGCTTTCAGGGTCTTGTCAGATCTGGTTAGGATGAGGCGGAGGCGGCTCGTCCGGATAGGGGACTGGCGGCGCTTCTAGAATTGTTGCGAAGCCGTCCGGGCCGATCTGGGCCCCTCGCGGCAGTCCGTAAGGGGACGTTACCGCATCGGTCGTATCAGCCAAGACTGGACCAGCCAAGATCCAGAAGCCTATCAGGAGGGGGAGTATCTTTGGCAATCGCTGCAAGAACATTGGCTGTCATCTCTGTTCGAAACCTGGGTTTAGGGCCTCGCGGCGACGCTAACCAAGAACAGAAGATACCGCTTTATGTAAGTCGATTGTTGGGCAGCGATTGCATGGATTGTTCTGGAGGCAGATGCCTCGTTCGAAGTGACAAGCCACGAAATCCCCCTCCAGCTTGTTGCGCTACCGGAAATCCCGCGTCTTCACCTTGATCGAGTCGATGTGCAGGTCGCGAACATAGATGTCGCGTGTGCCGAGGCCCTTGGGCGGCAAACCCCGAGGATCGGATGTCGGTGAACCGTGATGAAACTCGTCGCCGCGCCCATGGGGTAAAGGAAACGGCGCATCGCGATCTCCAACGCTGGCCAGCTCGCGGGACAGGTCGATGATGCGGTGGGCAACCAGATGCACGACGTCGCCCTCGCGCTGGATGCGGCCTTTGACGGCGATCATGCCGGACGCCAGGACAATGCGGCGATGCTGCTCGAAAACCTTTTTCCAGACCACCAGATTGGCGATGCCGGTCTCGTCTTCAAGGGTGATAAACATCACGCCCTTGGCCGAACCCGGCCGCTGGCGGACAAGCACAATTCCCGCCGCCTCCAGCCAGCGTCCGTCACGCGCGGCCATGGCGTCGGCGCAACTCACGATACGGCGTTTGCGCAGATCGGCCCGAAGGAAGGAAACGGGATGGCTGCGCAGCGACAGGCCGACATGACCATAGTCCTCGACCACCTCGCTGCCAGCCGTCATTGGCCGGAGCGCGACAGCCGGTTCGGAAACCTCGGAGATCGTTTCGCCTTCGCGCTGGGAAGCAGCCGCGAATAGAGGCAATTCCTCGTCCCGCAGGCCCTTGATCGCCCAGAGCGCATCCCGCCGTGCCAGGCCGAAGGCCGGGCGGAAACCATCTGCTTCGGCGATATCGGTCAGGGCCGCGACCGGGACACCGGCCCGCCGCCAGAGATCGTCGACCGAGCTGAAGGGCTGATCGGCGCGCGCCGTGACGATGGATGCAGCATGGGCGTTGGCGAGACCTTTCGCCATACGGAGCCCGAGGCGCACGGCAAAGCGCCCATCGTCTTCTGTCGGCTCGAGCGTACAATCCCACCGGGAGCTGTTGACGCAGAGCGGACGGATCTCGACACCATGATCGCGCGCATCGCGCACGATCTGGGCGGCTGCATAAAAGCCCATCGGCTGGCTGTTGAGAAGGGCGGCGCAGAAGACGTCCGGATGCCAGCATTTCAGCCACGCGCTGGCATAGGCGACCAATGCGAAACTGGCGGCATGGCTCTCGGGGAAGCCGTAACTGCCGAATCCTTCGATCTGCTTGAACGTGTGCTCGGCGAATTGCTGCTCATAGCCATTGGCGACCATGCCTTCGATGAGCTTGTCGCGGAATTTCGAGACCCCGCCGG
>JBEBWH010000368.1:0-3378 GCA_040392305.1 Bradyrhizobium sp.
AGCCGAAGCTGAACCCGACGAACGGGCGCGGGCCATAATAATACGGCCGGTAATAATAGGGACGGCCATAATAGTAAGGCCGATAGTAGGGACGGTAGTAAGGCCGGTAATACGGTCGGTAATAGCGCGGCCCGTAAAAATAAGGGCGATAGTGGCGATGATGATAATGGCGCCGATATCGCCGCTGCGCGCTGACATCAGTGAGCGCCTTGCCCTGATCGGCGTGAACAGTGGAGCGTTGCGGCGCAGCCGTGGCCGGAGACATTGCAGCGGCTCCGCCAAACGCGAAGGCTGCGGCAACGATGACGGCACCGATGAATTTCCTCATAACGAAGTCCCTCTTCACTGCATGAACAACGCCTTCAACCCCCTTGGGTTGAAAACGCCCCCAGCCTTGAAAAGGTCCGCTATACGGCCTTATCACCCCACCGAAACCTAGCGAATACGGCCTGAATGGAGCGTGAACGGCGCTCTGCAAAAGCGCAAAAAACCGCCGCCGCCACCCTGCCTGACGGAAGGGTCAGCCGCGCAGCCAGAAACAGTTCATCCGCGGCACGATCACGGTTCCGCTCGGGCGGAACTCGCGCTCGTAATGGGCCTCGCAATGCCGCACGGCGTTCGGGCCGAGCGGACGGTTGTCCCGGTAGATGCGGACACGCGGGCGCGGCCGGGACTGGGCGCTGGTTTCAACCATCGATGACGGACGGGCGGATGCCGCGTCGCGCTGTCCCGCAGCCATCGCATCGGCCGCCGGCATCGCCAGCACCAGCCCCGCCGTCAGAACAAATGCCGCCCCCAAACGCATCGCCGAACCACCTCGCTCCCGGTTGCGGCAAGCTCTCCGATATGCGGCCCCGCGTCAACGCCAAACCGCATCGCCCGGCGCACTTGACCCCATCCGTTCAAACCGCCATAGCATAGCCCCTCGGGCGTCAGCCTGAAGGCGGAAACAGTCCGCGAAAACAATTGCATAGAGCCTGCGCCCCGCGAGGACATGATGGAACGGTTCACCAAGCTCGAAGGCGTTGCCGCGCCGCTGAAGATCATCAATGTCGATACCGACATGATCATTCCGAAGCAGTATCTGAAGACGATCAAGCGCACCGGCCTCGGCAAGGGCCTGTTCTCGGAGCAGCGCTACAACGATGACGGCAGCGAGAACCCGGATTTCGTGCTCAACAAGCCGGCCTATCGCAACGCCAAGATTCTGATCGCGGGCGACAATTTCGGCTGCGGATCGAGCCGCGAGCACGCCCCCTGGGCGCTCGCCGATTTCGGCATCCGCTGCGTGATCTCGACCTCGTTCGGCGACATCTTCTACAACAACTGCTTCAAGAACGGCATTCTGCCGATCCGCGTTTCTCAGGACGAGCTCGACAAGCTGTTCGACGACGCCGATCGCGGCGCCAACGCGACGCTGACGGTCGATCTCGAAAAGCAGGAAATCCGCGGCCCCGACGGCGGCGTCATCACCTTCGAAATCGATCCGTTCCGCAAGCACTGCATGGTCAACGGTCTCGACGATATCGGCCTGACGCTGCAGAAGCAGGCGTCGATCGCGTCTTACGAAAGCAACGCCGCGACCGCGCGGCCCTGGCTGTAAGCGCGCCGCGCTCACACCTCTCCGATAAAAGCAGCAGAAGCCCTCACCGTTTTACGCACACGGTGAGGGCTTCTTTTATTTTGACGCGTTGTCGTCTTTGCGCGAAGCGCGGCCACGCAGGCGCGGTCAGGCCTGCGCCGCTGCGATGGCGTCGGCGATCGCCAGCGTCCGCTCCGCCATCTCTGCGTGCAGCCGCTCGACCATCCGGCCATCGAGCTGAATAGCGCCGCGCCGTGCGTTCTCGGGCTGGGCGAAAGCGTCGACGATACGCCGCGCATGGGCGACTTCACCCGCGGGCGGCGTGAACACCGTGTTGCAGGCCTCGATCTGGCTCGGATGGATCAGCGTCTTGCCGTCGAAGCCCATGTCGCGGCTTTGCGCGCATTCCTCGGCGAAGCCCTGCGCGTTGGCGATATCGCCATAGGGACCGTCGAGGATATCGAGGCCGTGAGCGCGCGCGGCGAGAATGCAATGCATATAGGCCGGCAGCATGGTGGCGCGGCCGGGCACCATGCGGATGCGCGTCTCGCGCGCGATGTCGTTCGGCCCCATCACGAAACCGGCCAGCCGCATGTTCGAATCACGCGCCTGCGCCGACAGCTCTTCCGCGCGCAGGATCGCGAACGCCGTCTCGATCATCGCCCAGACCCGGATGCCCTGATCGGCGCTCGCCTCGGTCAGGCGATCGGCCACCGCAGCCAGATCGGCGACGCTCGATACTTTCGGCACCAGAACGCCGTCAGGGCGGACCTTCGCCGCCATGCCGAGATCGTCGATCCACCATGGCGTATCGAGCGCGTTGATGCGAATCAGCACTTCGCGGCGACCGAAGGCGCGCGCCGCAACCGCCTCTGCGACCTGGTCACGCGCCTGCGCCTTGGCATCCGGCGCGACCGCATCCTCAAGGTCGAGGATCAGCCCGTCGACCGGTAGGCTGCGCGCCTTCTCCAACGCACGGGCGTTGGAACCCGGCATGAACAACAGGCTGCGGCGCGGGCGAATCATGGCGGCTCCTAGACTTATGGATATCTACCTTTTGCGCATGCCGTAGCACTGAGAAAGACGCTCGGAAAGGGTTGTCGGCGGTGTTCTGCTGTGGTTGATGTCTGAAACATCACCACAAGGTGCCCCTCATGATCCGATTTCCAAAACGGCTGATCGCCGGCTATCACGGCTTCTGCACCGATCGTCTTCCCGACGAACAGTCGCGTTATCGCGAATTGTCCGAGAACGGCCAGAAGCCGGAGGTCATGGTGATCGGCTGCTGCGATTCGCGCGTGGCGCCCGAAACGATTTTCGACGCCGGTCCCGGCGAACTGTTCGTGGTGCGCAACGTCGCCAATCTGGTGCCGCCCTACGCGCCGGACGGCGAAGCCCACGGCGTATCGGCGGCGCTCGAATTCGCGGTGCAGGTGCTCCGCGTCAAGCACATCGTCGTCATGGGGCATGCCCAGTGCGGCGGCGTCAAGGCGCTCACCGAGGACACCGAGCCGCTGTCTCCCGGCGACTTCATCGGCCGCTGGATGTCGCTGATCGAAAACGATCCCGAAAAACTCAAGCCTGCCGACGGCGAGGATCGCAAGGCATTCGTCACGCGGCTGGAGAAGAGCGTGATCCGCCGCAGCCTGCAAAACCTCATGACATTTCCGTGCATTCGCATTCAGGTCGAGCGCGAGAAGATCATGCTGCACGGCGCCTATTTCGGCGTCGCCACCGGGGCGCTGTCGATCCTCGACAAGGCGACCGGCGAATTCATCGACGTGCAGAGCGCCGAT
>JBEBWH010000369.1:0-3369 GCA_040392305.1 Bradyrhizobium sp.
TCCTTATCGGCAACAACGGGTTGTTTCTCGATTTCGAGATGGAGCGCGGCGCGGATGGCGCGATGACCGGCTACGCCTTCCCGGAAATGCTGATAGATGTCGTGAAGCTCGCGAAGGAAGGCAGCCGCGACGCCGCGCACGACCTGTTCGACGCGCATCTGCCATTGATCCGCTACGAGCAGCAGCAGGGCATCGGGCTCGCGGTGCGCAAATATATCCTGAAGCGGCGTGGCATCATTGCTTCCGATGCGCAGCGCAAGCCGGCGCCGGCGCTGAGCGACAAGGCGCGGGAGGAGATCGAGTATCTGCTTGGGCGCGTGGCGCGGACCGATCGCCGCGCGGCGCTGCCGGTGGAACGCTGAGCGGAGCAGGGGCGAGGCGATGGATCAGACCAAAACGGACAAGTCGCTGCGTCTGGCCGCAACCATGATGCTGCTGCGCGACACCGCCGACGGCGTCGAGGTGTTCATGGTCGAGCGCCATCGCCAGATCGAGTTCTCGTCCGGGGCGCTGGTGTTTCCCGGCGGCAGCCTCGATCCCAACGATCATGTCGTCGCGGCGCATCCGGAGTTCTATCTCGACCGCGATGGTCTCGACGCAGCGCGGCGCAGCCTGCGGATCGCCGCGATCCGCGAAACCTTTGAGGAATCCGGCCATCTGCTGGCGCGCCCGCGCGGCGAGGACAGGCTGGTATCGGCGGCGCGGATGACGGCGCTGGAGGCGAGCCATCGCGCTGCGCTTGCCGAGGGCCGGACCGCTTTCGCCGATATCCTCGCGCAAGAGCAACTGGTGCTGGCGCTCGACCAGCTGGTGCCGTTCGCGCACTGGATCACACCGGTGCAGGAGCCCAAGCGCTTCGACACGCATTTCTTCGTTGCCGCCGCGCCCTCCGATCAGGTCGGGCATCACGACGGCCACGAACTGGTCAATTCGCTGTGGCTGTCGCCGCGTTCGGCGATCGAGGCCGACAAGACCGGCCGCTTCAAGGTGGTGTTTCCCACCATGCGCACGCTCATCAAGCTTGATCGCTATCGCGACGTTGCGAGCATCCTGCAGGACGCGCGCACGACGCCGATCGTCACGGTGCAGCCGGAGATGACGATCGGCGAAGGATTTTTGCGCCTGCGCATTCCGGCGGACGCCGGCTATGACGGCGAGGTGTTCGAGTTCAAGCGGTCATGATGCGACCGTTGGCTTTCAGGGACGGGTCATGACCACGCAGCTTGCCGCCAGGATCGCCCATGACTACGGCACGCCCGCCGTGGTCATCGACATGCAGCGCGTCGAGCGCAACATCGTCCGCGTGCAGGCGTTGTGCGACAAGGCCGGCGTCGCCAACCGCCCGCATATCAAGACGCACAAGAGTCCGGTGCTGGCGAAGATGCAGGTGGCGGCCGGCGCGAAGGGCATCACCTGCCAGAAGCTCGGCGAAGCCGAAGTGATGGCGGATGCCGGCCTCGACGACATCCTCATCAGCTACAACCTGCTGGGCGACGAAAAGATGGCGCGGCTCGGCCGCCTCATGCAGCGCGCCGATGTCACGGTCGCGGCCGACAATCCCACGGTGGTCGCCGCGCTCGCGCAAGCCGCGGCGATCGCGGAGCGGCCGCTGCCGGTCGTGGTGGAATGCGACACCGGGCGCAAACGCGCGGGCGTCGAGACGCCAGGGGAGGCGGTCGAGCTCGCGCGTACGATCGCCGCGACGCCGGGCTTGAGCTTTGCCGGCTTCATGCTTTACCCCACCGAAGACGGCTGGCCGCAGGCGCAGCAGTTCTTCGATCTCGCGGCGGCGGGCGTGCGCGAGGCGGGGCTTACGCCGACGATCGTGTCCACCGGCGGCTCGCCCAATCTGCCGCATCTCGGTGAGTTGCGCGGCGCGACCGAGCATCGCCCCGGCACCTATGTCTTCAACGACCGCATGCAGGTGAAGGCGGGCGTCGCCGGCTGGGATGACTGCGCGCTGAACGTCTATGCGACGGTGGTGAGCCGCGCCGGACCGGATCGCGGCATTCTCGATGCGGGATCGAAGACGCTCACTGCCGACACCGGCGGGCTCGACGGCTTCGGGATGATCCTTGAGCACCCGGAAGCGCGCATCAAGGGTTTTGCCGAAGAGCACGGCTTTCTCGATCTGTCGCGCAGCAATACGCGCCCGCAGGTCGGCGATGTGGTGCGCATCGTGCCGAACCATGTCTGCGTCGTCGTCAACATGGTGGACGAACTCGTCATGGTGCGCGGCGAAGAGATCGTCGGCACGCTGCCGGTCGCGGCGCGCGGCCGCTTGCGGTGAGGGGGCAGGCTCGTCATCCTCTCGTTATGTTGCGGAAGCAGGGGACCTTGTGAAAGGTCGCGGACGACGCGGTCGCAGGGAACCAAGGTCAATCGGTGCCGTGGCTTTGCCTGCCCGTCCTTTCGGTTACTGGTTTGAAGCAGCTTCTGCTTCAAGACGACGATATACGGTTTCGCAGGCGATCAGATCGAGATGGCCGCCGCCGGCATTTTTGAAGAATGTAATGTCGGTTGCGGCTGTGCGTCCCTCCACGCGTCCGCTGGCGAGATCGTAGAGATCGCCGAGCACGTCGGCCTCGCTGATCGCGCCGCTCGCGATCGGCTGCAGGATGTCGCCGACGCCGTCGAACGCCGTCTCGCGCCGGTCGACGAAGACACGCGCGCGCGATGCGGCCTCGTCGTCGGCCTCGCGCGTTTGCGGCGTATAGCCGCCAACCAGATCGAGATGCGTGCCGGGCTTCAGGCAGGCGCCCTTGATCAGCGGCTCATGCGAACGGGTGCAGCTTGAAATCACGTCGGCCTGCGCTGTTGCCGCATCGAGATCGGAAACGACACTCGCCTGAACCCCTTCCTGCGTCAGGCGTTCAGCCAACGCATCGGCGCGGTCGCGGCTTCGATTCCAGATCAGCACGCGCCGCAGCGATGGGCGCACCGCGCGGTGGGCGCGAACGAGCCAGTGCGAGATCTTGCCCGCGCCGACGATCAGAAGCGTCTCGGGTTCGGCCGGCGCAAGCAGCTTGGCGCCGAGCGCGGAATCGGCCGCCGTGCGCCAGTGTGTGATGGTGGTGCCGTCGATGACGGCGAGGGGGCGTCCGTCAGCGCCGTCGAACAGCACGCACATCGCCTGCACGGCGGGAAGCGCGCCGGCCGCGAGGTTGGCCGGAAAGCTCGTATACATCTTGCTTGCCATGAAGCGGCCGTGATCGACCGCGCTGCGGATGACATATTGCGCGGCCTCATCGCCGAGATAGCTGTCCAGCACGTCGATCTTCGGCCGCCGGTGCGCATCCTCCAGTGCTGCAACGAGCACGGGAAAGGACAGCACGCGGGCGACATCGGCCTCGGTGACGAAATGCATGG
>JBEBWH010000370.1:0-3357 GCA_040392305.1 Bradyrhizobium sp.
GATCACCAACACGCTGGCCAAGGACAAGGAGATTTCCGACCGCTGGCGCGGCTTCAAGGATGTCGCGGATTCGCGCCATCTCGCCAACCGGGTCGAAGGCGAGGTGGTGGATGCGCTGGTGGCGTCGGTGCGGGCCGCTTATCCGCGGCTGTCGCACCGCTATTATGCCCTCAAGGCGCGCTGGTTCAAAAAGAAGAAGCTGCCTCATTGGGATCGCAATGCGCCGCTGCCTTTCGCGGCGACCGGCCGTATTTCGTGGACCGAGGCCCGCCAGACCGTGCTCACGGCCTATGACGAATTCGCGCCGGAGATGGCGGCCATCGCCGAGCGCTTCTTCACCGAGCGATGGATCGATGCGCCGGTGCGGCCCGGCAAGGCGCCGGGCGCTTTCTCGCATCCGACCACGCCTTCGGCGCATCCCTACATATTGCTCAATTATCAGGGCAAGCCGCGCGATGTCATGACGCTCGCCCATGAGCTGGGCCACGGCGTGCATCAGGTGTTGGCGGCCAAGAACGGCGCGCTGATGGCCCCGACGCCGCTCACGTTGGCGGAAACGGCGAGCGTGTTCGGCGAAATGCTGACCTTCAAGCGCCTGCTTGCGACGACGCGCAGCGCGAAGCAGCGTCAGGCGCTGCTCGCCGGCAAGGTCGAGGACATGATCAATACCGTGGTGCGCCAGATCGCCTTCTACACGTTTGAGCGCGCCGTCCACACCGAGCGCCGCAACGGCGAGCTGACCGCCGAGCGGCTGGGCGAAATCTGGCTGTCCGTGCAGGGCGAAAGCCTGGGGCCGGCGATCGAGATCAAGCCGGGTTACGAGACGTTCTGGACCTACATCCCGCACTTCATCCATTCGCCGTTCTATGTCTATGCCTATGCCTTCGGCGACTGTCTGGTGAACTCGCTCTATGCGGTCTATGAGCGCGCCTCGGACGGGTTCGCCGAGCGCTACCTCGCGATGCTCGGGGCGGGGGGAACCAAACACTATTCGGAGCTCTTGGCTCCGTTCGGCCTGGACGCCAGGAGCCCGAGCTTCTGGGACGGCGGACTGGCGGTTATTGAGGGCATGATCGCCGAGCTGGAAACGCTGGATTAGTGCGCAGTTTGCCCATTTGGGGCCGTTGCTCTTGCGCAAGAGTTCGGGTAATGCCGGAAAATATATCCGAATTCGAACGGCTGGAGGGATAAAATGGCCAAGCACGGTGACGGCACTTTCGGCACGGCGGAGGGGAACGACTACGCCGCGCACGAGGCCACCTATGAGGGCTTCGTCAAGCTTCTCAAATACAGCAGCTTTGCTGTGATCGCGGTCGTCGCGCTGATGGCGATCTTCCTGGTCTGACGCCAGCGCGTCGTTCAGGCTCACGTTTCAATTTTACGTTTCAGGTTCGTTTCCGGACGGTCTTTGGCCTGCCGGGATGAAGAGGGCGAGCCCCGGCGGCAGGGATGGCTCGCTGGACTAGATGCGATGCTGATATCGCTGGAGGCGTCATGAAAATTGCAGTTGCCAAGGAGATCGATGCTGCCGAGCCGCGCGTGGCCGCAACGCCCGACACGGTGAAGCGCCTCAAGGCGCTGGGCGCGGAGATCGCGATCGAGCCGGGCGCAGGACTTAAATCCGGTGTTCTGGATGCCGACTATCAGGCGGCAGGCGCGACCGTCGCCGCCGATGCGGTGAAGGATGCCGACATCGTTCTCAAGGTCAAGCGGCCCGAGGCGAGCGAGCTTGCGACCTACAAAAAGGGCGCATTGGCCATCGCCATCATGGACCCTTACGGCAACGAGGCCGCGCTGAAGGCGATGGCCGATGCCGGCGTCGCTGCGTTCGCGATGGAGCTGATGCCGCGCATCACCCGCGCGCAGGTGATGGACGTGCTGTCGAGCCAGGCCAATCTCGCCGGCTACCGGGCGGTGATCGAGGCGGCGGAGGCGTTCGGCCGTGCGTTCCCGATGATGATGACCGCCGCCGGCACGGTGCCCGCCGCCAAGGTGTTCGTGATGGGCGTCGGCGTGGCGGGCCTGCAGGCGATTGCAACCGCGCGCCGCCTCGGCGCGGTGGTGACCGCGACCGACGTTCGTCCCGCGGTGAAGGAGCAGGTCGAAAGCCTCGGCGCCAAGTTCGTGGCGGTCGAGGACGAGGAGTTCAAGCAGGCCGAGACGGCCGGCGGCTACGCCAAGGAAATGTCCAAGGAGTACCAGGCCAAGCAGGCGGCGCTCACCGCCGAGCACATCAAGAAGCAGGACATCGTCATCACCACGGCACTGATTCCGGGCCGGCCGGCGCCGCGTCTCGTCTCGAGCGATATGGTCAGGTCGATGAAGCCCGGTTCGGTGCTGGTGGATCTCGCGATCGAGCGCGGTGGCAACGTCGAGGGCGCCCGCAGCGGCGAGATCGTCGAGGTCGAAGGCGTCAAGGTGGTCGGTTTCCCCAATCTCGCGGGCCGGGTCGCGGCTTCCGCGTCCGGGCTCTATGCACGCAACCTTGCATCCTTCGTCGAAACGCTGGTGGACAAGGCGGCCAAGACCGTCGCGGTCAACTGGGACGACGATCTGGTCAAGGCGACGGCGCTCACTCGCGATGGCGCAGTCGTCCATCCGAATTTCCAGCCCAAGTCCGCCTAACCGTTATTTTATTCGAGCCTGATCGCTGGGGTTCGCCCGTTCGCATCAGGCTCCAAGGAGAGACACCATGGAACATGCCGCAGCGCTGATCGATCCGTTCGTCTTCCAGCTGTCGATTTTTGTTCTTGCCGTTTTCGTTGGTTACTTCGTCGTCTGGTCGGTGACGCCGGCCCTGCATACGCCGCTGATGTCGGTGACCAACGCGATTTCCTCGGTCATCATCGTCGGCGCGCTGCTCGCCGTCGGCGTTGCGCTGGTCGGCAACGACACCGGCCCGCTCTGGGCGCGGGGCTTCGGCTTCGTCGCGCTGATCTTCGCATCCATCAACATTTTCGGCGGCTTCCTTGTCACCCAGCGCATGCTGGCGATGTACAAGAAGAAGCAGAAGTAAGCAGAGGCTGATCATGAACGCCAATCTTTCGGCCCTGCTTTATCTTGTCGCGGGCGTCCTCTTCATCCTGTCGCTGCGTGGCCTGTCGAGCCCCGCCACCAGCCGCCAGGGCAATATGTTCGGCATGCTCGGCATGGCGATCGCCGTGGCGACGACGCTGGCCGCGCATCCGCCGGCGGATGGCCTCGGCTGGCTGCTCGTCCTGCTCGGCATCGCCATCGGCGGCGCCATCGGCGCGCTGATCGCCCGCCGCGTGCCGATGACCGCGATGCCCGAACTCGTCGCCGCGTTCCACTCGCTCGTCGGCATGGCCGCCGTGCTGGTCGCCGCCGGGGCGTTCT